>DUEF01000339.1 GCA_011176555.1 Caldilineae bacterium | reverse complement strand
CCGAAGTGCCCAACGCAGATTTCATGCTGGCGCACACCGCCCTGTGGGATGTGATCTACGAGCATTATTCCTATTTCGGCCAGCATTCGCTTTCCCGCCTGTTCAGCGACCAGGGCTTCCGCATCTTGCGGCTGGACACCACGTTTGGCGGCCAGTTTCTCTGCCTGGATGCTGCGCCCGGGCCGGATGCTGCGCCCGACCAGCGCCGGCCAACGCATCCTCCCTCCTCTGCAATGACGGATGCCGCCAAACGCTTCGGTCACAACAGCCGGGCGCTGCTGGCCGAGTGGCGCGGCCGCCTGGACGAAATCAAAAAGGCCGGACGACGCGCCGTGGTCTGGGGCGCGGGCTCGAAAGGCGTCACCTTCCTCAATCTCCTCAGCCGGGACGGCCCCATCGAATTCGTGGTCGATATCAATCCCCGCAAGCAGGGCATGGCCATCGCCGGGACCGGGCAAACCATCATCCCGCCCGTCTTTTTGGTGGACTACCGGCCCGACATCATCTTGGTGATGAACCGGAATTACGCGGAAGAGATCGCGGACATGGTGCGGGAGATGGGCCTGGAACCGGAGTTCTGGTTTGTGTAACCCGGCCCCCGTCATTTCGACGACCAGCGGGAGGAGCAATCCCCAACATGAACCGAGCGCGCGTTTGCCAGGGGATGTCTCACGCCTGTTCGACATGACGGTCCTATGAACGCCTCCTTACGTCTTTCTCGCCTTTTGCAGCGTTGGCGACGCTCCCATCTCCTGAAGGCGGTGGCGACGGGCACGGGCCTCGCCCTCGGCATTCGCATCGCCGGTGTGGCCCTCGGCTACCTGGCCGAAATCGTGCTGGCGAGATTGCTGGGGGTCGACGAATACGGCGTTTACAGCCTGGTCGTCGCCTGGGTGATGCTGATCGCCCTGTTTCCCCTGCTGGGCTTCCATCACGCGGTGGGCCGGTTCATCCCCCAGTACATCGAACAGGAGGACGGGCGGCGGTTGCACGGCGTGGTGCGGGGCAGCCTGTTGGCGTCATTGGCCGCCAGCCTGGCTCTGGCCGCGGCGGGACTGGCGCTTTTGTTTGGGCTGGATGCCGCGTTTGGCGTCCCGTACGTGTGGGCCTGGTATGCCGGCCTGTTGCTGCTGCCGGTGCTGGGCCTGCTCCGCCTGACGCGCAGCATCGCCGTGTCGTTGCGACGAGTGGCGCTGGCCTTCGCCCCGCCCTTGGTGCTGCAACCGCTTTTGTTGATCGGATTCGTGGCGCTGCTGTTCGTTTTGGGCGCGCCGCTGACGGGCGTGGTCGCGCTGCTGGCCGCGGTGGCCGCGGGCCTGCTGGTGCTGGGCGGACAACTGGGCTTCCTCAAGCGTGGGGGACTGCCGTTACCTGGCTCTGGCTCACCCCTTTATGATTGGCGGGTATGGTTGGCCGTGGGCCTGCCGCTGATCCTGTTCGACGCCTTCAGCATGGCGCTGCGACAGGCCGACCTGATGATGATCGGCGTGCTTATGACCCCGGCCGACGCCGGCATTTACGGCGCTGCCCTCAAGACGACCGGCCAAACCATCTTCCTGCTGGTTTCCGTCAACGCCGTGGTCGCGCCCATGCTGGCCGCCTTTTGGACGCGGCAGGACAAAAAGGGCTTGCAGCGCGTGCTGTACATGGCCGCGCATTTTAGCTTCTGGCCGGCCCTGGCTTTCGTTCTCGTCCTCAGCCTGTTCTCGTCCTTCATCCTGGGCTTGTTTGGCGAAGCGTTCGTGGCCGCGCAATGGCCGATGATCATCCTGGGCGTGGGCCAACTATTCAACGCCGGCACGGGCGTGGTGGTGTCCTTGATGATCGTGAGCGGGCATCATGTGGCAGTCACCCGCGTGTTTGGCGTCAGCGCCGTGCTTTATGTCATCTTGCTGTTTTTCGGGATTCAGGCGTTCGGGCTGATCGGCGCGGCCGTGGCCACAGCCCTGACGATGGCGCTGTGGAATATCTGGCTCAACCGCCTGGCCTGGCGCCGCCTGCACCTGCACACCTCCATTGTGGAAGCGATGGTCGCCCTGCGGAAGCGTTAGAAAACCGTCATGTCGAACAGACGTGAGACATCCTCTGGCAAACAGGCCACCGCTTCGGCAAGGGGATTTCTCCTCCCTGCGGTCGTCGAAATGACGGTCTTTTGGGAATAGCTCCCCATCGAATCGATCATGAATTGGCGCGACATCTCCTATCTCCGCCGCGGGTCAAGCCGTCAGCGGCAGGCCTACCGGACGCTGGAATCGCTCGGCATATTCGAGACGCTGGCCCGCTTCGATCCCGTCCTGGTCGGCACAATCCCCCTCGATCTCGCGCTCCCGACCAGCGATCTCGACATCATCTGCGAGGTGCATGACCTGGCAGCCTTCGAGCGGGTCTTGCACGCGCATTATGCGCGCGAGTCAGGATTCATGGTCGAGCGAAAACGAAAATGGGGGGACGAGGTGGTGGTCTGCGATTTCGAGCACGGCGGCTTCCCGATCCAGGTGTTCGGGCAAGGCAAACCGGTCGAGCGACAACGGGCGTATCGCCACATGGACATCGAGGCGAGATTGCTGGCGTTGGCGGGCGATGCGGCGCGCTCGGCCATCCGCCAGTTGAAAGCGAGCGGCTTGAAGACCGAACCGGCCTTTGGTCGCTATTTCGACCTTCGCGGTGACCCCTACCTCAGGTTGCTGGAACTGGCGGAATTGGATTATGATGAGCTACGGAAACAACTTCTTCGCAAAACGAAAAATTAGTTTGCAAGACAAGACAAAATTAGTTTCTTATGTTACAATCTAGACGACACCGCGTTCCGCTCGACATGACGCTTTTCAATCACCGTAGCGCTGGACCGCAACATGACGCTCCCTGAAACTGGCCCCACAGGGTAAAATTCATAATCCGTCCCACCGTTTTTCGTTCACACAAGGAGCATGACTCATGGCTGAGAAGAGGAAAAAGGGATTTCAATTCCCAACGGCGTACACTGTGTTGTTTCTCCTGATCGTTCTCGTGGTCATCGCCACCTGGCTCATCCCCGCCGGGCAATACGATCTCACAGACGGGGGCGATCCCATTCCCGGCACTTACCATGAGGTGCCATCGAATCCCCAGCGGATCATCGCTGACGGTTTGATGGCGCCCATCAACGGCATGTACGGCATCCAGGGAGAGGATGGCAGCGTCAGCGTCTACAACTCCGGCGATCTCTATGGCGCTATCGATGTCTCTCTGTTCGTATTGGTCATCGGCGGTTTTCTGGCGATTACGATGGCCACAGGCGCTATCGACGCCGGCATCGGCAAGATCACGACCGCGTTCACAGGGCGAGAAAAGATCATGATCGCCATCCTCATGATCGTCTTCGCCTTGGGCGGCACCAGCTACG
Organism: Caldilineae bacterium; assembly: GCA_011176555.1. Taxonomy (GTDB): domain Bacteria; phylum Chloroflexota; class Anaerolineae; order J102; family J102; genus DUEF01. The sequence goes on along the minus strand of DUEF01000339.1, from coordinate 1,350 downwards.
GCATGGCCGAGGAGACCCTGGCGTTTTACGGGCTGATCATCGCCGTGATGATCGCGGCCGGCTATGATTCTCTGGTGGGCGTGGCGGTGGTGATGCTGGGGGCTGGCATCGGCGTGCTGGCCTCCACCGTCAATCCCTTCGCCACGGGCGTAGCCTCCGGCTTCGCCGGCATCTCCATCGCCGACGGCCTGGTTTCGAGGATCTTCATCTTGGTCGTCGGCACGGCTATGGGCATTTTCTTCGTCATCCGATATGCCGAAAAGGTGAAGAAAGACCCCACCAAGTCGCTGGTTTACGACCAGAGAGAGGAGGACAGAAAGCATTTCCTGAAGGGGTCGGAAGAACAGGCGATGCCAGAGCTTAATGGCATGAGGAAGACCGTTCTGGTTCTCTTCCTCCTGGCATTCCTGATTATGATCTTCAGCGTCATCCCCTGGCACGACCTGGGCATAGGGCTTCCGCAATTGAATTGGTGGTTTGGCGAGTTCACGGCCCTGTTCCTGGGCTTCGCCATCCTCATTGGCATCGTCGGGCGGCTGGGCGAGAAGAACATTTCGGAAGTATTCGTCAACGGCGCCCGAGATATGCTGGGCGTGGCTCTCATCATCGGCGTGGCCCGCGGCGTCAGCGTGATCATGGGCAATGGCTTGATCGTGGACACCGTCCTGCACTGGGCCGAAGTGACCTTGGGCAGCGTAGGCGGCGTGGCCTTCATCAACCTCACCCATCTTCTCTACCTGCCCCTGGGCTTCCTCATCCCCTCCTCTTCGGGGCTGGCCACGGTGTCGATGCCGATCATGGCGCCTCTGGCCGACATCGCTGGCGTGGACCGTAGTTTGATGGTGACCGCTTACCAATCGGCCAGCGGTTTGCTCAACCTGATCAATCCCACCTTCGCCGTCGTCATGGGCGGCCTGGCCCTGGGCCGCATCCGTTATGACAAGTGGGTGCGCTTCGTCCTGCCGTTAATGATCTCCCTGCTGGTTTTGTACGCTGTCGTGCTCAGCATTGGCGTCTTCCTTCCGGGCATCGTTTTCTAACAAGCGCGCTGCGTGATGTCAACCGAACGGAACACGCAACACGTTTCCAATACCAATCCACAGCACCAACCAACTCAATCACCACTGGAGATAACAGAAAATGGCTTTCAACTTACGTAATCGCAATTTCGTCAAACTCCTCGACTTCACGCCCAAAGAAATCAAGTTCCTACTCGATCTGTCCAGAGATCTGAAGCGGGCCAAATACGGCGGCTACGAGCAGCAGAGACTAGTGGGCAAAAACATCGCCCTGATCTTCGAGAAGGGCTCGACCCGTACGCGCACCTCCTTCGAGGTCGCCGCCTACGAT
>DUEF01000338.1 GCA_011176555.1 Caldilineae bacterium | reverse complement strand
TCATTGTGAGGAGCGTTTTTTGCGACGAAACAATCCCCAACTTCGCAGAGTACGCCTAAGTAATTTGGCGATTGCTTCGCTCTGCTCGCAAAGACAGTGTTAAGTTAGTTAGTTTACAGTGTACTAACTGCGCTCATACGAGGCCCTTAATTTTTAATCTTTGATCTTTAGCGCCTAAAAACCATCCACCATGCCCAACCAACCTCCTCCCGTCGTCTCCATCGTCGCCAAATCCGGCTCCGGCAAGACCACCTTCATCGAGAAACTGCTGCCCGCGCTCAAAGCCAGGGGGCTGCGCGTGGGCGTGATCAAACACCACGGGCATCCCACGCTGTTCGATCTGCCCGGCAAAGACACCTACCGGCATTTTCAGGCCGGAGCCGATGTAGTGGTGGGCGCTTCCGCCGCGCAAGTGGCGGTGTTTCGTCGTCAGGATGGCGCCGCGGACCTGGACGCGGTCATCGCCGAGCATTTCGCCGGTCTCGACCTGGTTCTGACCGAGGGCTTCAAGCGTGGCCCCTACCCCAAGATCGAAGTGCACCGCGCCGCCCGCAGTTCCGAAATCTTGTGCGACCCGTCGGAACTGCTCGCCATCGTCACCGACGAGCCGCTGGCCGTGCCCACGCCACAGTTCGGGTTGGAAGATGCCGGCGGGGTGGCGGGGCTTTTGGTCGAGTGGCTGGAGCGACAAGCATGACACCCCACCGCTACCTCATCCTCTACAAACCCTACGACGTCCTCACTCAGTTCACCGACGAACAGGGGCGGGCGACGCTGGCGGACTATGTGCCTGTGGCCGGGGTGTACGCGGCCGGTCGGCTGGATCGAGACAGCGAGGGCCTGCTGCTGCTCACCGACGACGGGCGGCTGGCCCATCGCATCACCCACCCGCGCTGGAAACTGCCCAAGACCTACCTGGTGCAGGTGGAGTGCGTGGAAGGGCCACCCGATCAGTCAGTGCTGATGCAGTTGCGCCGCGGCGTGATCGTCAAGGGCCAGCGCACTGCTCCGGCCCGCGCGGAGTTGCTGTCCCGTCCGCCCGATTTGCCACCCCGCGCTGTGCGCGATTACCATCCCACGGCCTGGCTGCGCATCACCCTGCGCGAGGGCCGCAAGCGCCAGGTGCGCCGCATGACCGCGGCCGTCGGATTTCCCACCCTGCGGTTGGTGCGCGTGGCCATCGGCCCGCTGCAATTGGGCGACCTGCAACCGGGCGCATGGCGGGATCTGACCGAACGAGAACGGCAGGCGTTGTTCCGGGCGGTCGGGTTGACGCAATGAAGCAATTTTCACCGCAGACAACATCGACGACTATGATTTTACTGGACAAACCCTTCGTTTCTGATTTCGTGAAAGCGACCATTCGCGACAACGCCTTGCCCGTTGTGAAGACGGACATGGCCGTGGCCTGTGGTTTTGGCGCTGAACCCTACCTGCTGGATGAAGAAACCGCCATCCAACGGGCCGCAGCGACCGCTGATCTCATGATCTACACCACATCCGAAAACGCCATCGGCTGGATCGCCCGCAACCTGGCCTTTACGGGACTGCCCGACCAAATCGACCAATTCAAGAACAAAGCGAAATTCCGCGCCCTGGCCACATCGTTGCACCCTGAATTCTTCTTCGAGGAAGTGGCGCTGGACGATCTGGAGGAATTGGCGCTCGACGATATGCCGCTGCCATTCGTCATCAAACCATCGGTCGGCTTCTTCAGCATGGGCGTCTACATCGTCCCGGACGCCGCCGCCTGGGAACAAACCAAACGCTCGATTCATGCAGAGATGGCGGCAGTGAAAGACCTGTACCCGCCCGCGGTTCTGGACTCGACCGCGTTCGTGATCGAGCAGTACATCGAGGGCGAGGAATACGCCATCGACGCCTATTTCGACGCCAACGGCGAACCGGTCATCCTCAATATCCTCAAGCACGTCTTTTCTTCCAGCGACGATGTGAGCGACCGCGTCTATCTCTCTTCCAAGGAAATCATCGAAGACAACATCGAGCCGTTCACTGCCTACCTGCAGGCCATCGGGGCCCTGACTCAGATCCGCAACTTCCCCGTCCATGTCGAGTTGCGGCGTGATAACGCTGGCCACATCATCCCCATCGAGATCAACCCCATGCGCTTTGGCGGCTGGTGCACCACCGCCGACATGACCTATTTCGCCTATGGTTTCAATCCCTACCTGACTTATTTTTCCCAGCAGCGCCCCGACTGGGATGAACTCTTGAAAGACAAAGGCGGGAAGTTGTACAGCGTCATCGTCCTGGATAACTCGACCGGCGTGGATGGAAACCAGATCACCGCCTTCGATTACGAACGGCTGTTGTCTGGATTTGAACGGCCACTCGATTTGAGAAAAATCGATTACCGGGAGTATCCGGTCTTTGGCTTCCTGTTTGCAGAAACGAGGACGGAAAACTTCGCCGAGATCGAGGCGATCCTCAGGTCGGATTTATCGGAGTTTATCACCGTATCGCCGTAAAATAGCGGAGCGCCGCTCATCCACCAGCGCGGAGTGCTGAACGTCTGCCATCAGGCAACTCGCCTGTTCACTCTAACGGCAGCGTTGTTGTCGATTTGACTTCGCTCAGTACAAGGTTAGTGTAAACCCGCGCCACCCCCGGGGCCGGCGTCAGTTTGCGCACTAAAAAACGCTCCAGCTCTTTGCGATTGCGCACCACCACTTTGAGCAGATAATCGAAATCGCCTGTGACAAAATGACACTCCATTACTTCCGGCATCTTTTGCACAGCCGCCCGGAACTGCTCGACATGTTCGATCTGGTGTCGCTTCAGGCTGACTCGCACAAAACAGAGCATGTCGAATCCGACCTGTTCTCGATCCAATAACGCCACATAGCTGTCAATATAGCCGCGTTCCTCCAAACGGCGTAAGCGGGCATGCGTCGCCGGCTGTGAGAGGCTGATCCGTCGCGCCAAATCAGCGTTGCTGATGCGACCATCCCGCTGCAGGATGGAAAGGATGGATTTATCCAATTCGTCGAGGGTTTGAGTCTGGTAAGTGTTGGGCATGGAGGAAAAGACAAGATACTGGATATTGGGTATTGATTGAAGAGTTGGCTATTTGTATCACAACCAGTATCCAATTACCAATACCCAATATCGGTATTCCACCTAAAGCCGTTCAAACCGGGCCTGGAAGAAACGCAGATATTCCGGCTCGTAGACCATCTTCAGGCCTTTGGCGCTCTCCCGAGCATCGTACACAGCCTTGACCGATTCCGCTGTGACATCCATATGCGCCTGGGTGTAAACACGGCGGGGGATAGTGAGGCGCACCAGCTCCAGCTTGGGATAGCGGTGATCACCAGTCTTGGGGTCACGCCCGGCGCTGACGACGCCTCGCTCCATAGCGCGGATGCCCGAGTCAAGATAAAGCTCGGCAACAAGCGTCTGGGCGGGGAAGTGATCCTGCGGGATGTGGGGATAGATGCGTTTGGCGTCCAGGAAAATGGCGTGACCGCCAACCGGACAGACGATGGGAATGCCCCAATCGATAAGAAGTTCGCCCAGGTAGCGCACCTGGCCGATGCGGGAGGCGATGTGATCATCTTGCAACGACTCTTCGATGCCGATGGCCAGCGCCTCCATGTCGCGGCCCGCCATGCCCCCATACGTGTGCAAACCCTCGTAAACCACGACCATGTTGCGGGCCTTGTCGAAAACTTCGGGGTCGTTCACGGCCAACCAGCCGCCGATATTGACCAGGCTATCCTTTTTAGCGCTCATCCAGGCGCCATCGGTATAACTGCAAAACTCCTTGAAGATGTCGGCGATGGGCGTGGTCGCGTAACCTTCCTCGCGTTCCTGGATGAAGAAAGCGTTCTCGGCCATGCGCGTGGCGTCGAGATAAATGCGAATACCGTAGCGATCGCACAGCTCGCGCAGCGCCTTCAGATTACCCATGCTGACAGGCTGTCCCCCGGCCATGTTCACCGTCCCGGCCAGACTCACGTACGGGATCTTGTCCGCTCCCACCCTATCGATCAATGCTTGCAGCTTGTCCAGATCGACATCGCCCTTGAAGGGGTGCTCGCTGACCGGATCATGGGCTTCGTCGATGATGACATCCACAAACGTGCCTCCAGCCAACTCCTGGTGCAGGCGGGTGGTGGTGAAAT
>DUEF01000337.1 GCA_011176555.1 Caldilineae bacterium | reverse complement strand
GTGGCTATCGTTGATGACGATCGCCACCTGCGCGCCCGTGGTTTCCGCCAGGGCCTGCCGCAAGCGCCGGGCGGAAGCATCGGGGTTAGTGGGGAGCAGGAGCACGGTGTCGTCATCCCTTGTGGCGTTCGAGTGATCGACGCCGGCATTGGCGCAAACAAATCCAAGGTTGTGCTCGACCACGATCAAGCCCGGACGAATGCGCAGCACGCGTTTCGATTCCGCCAGAATCAGTTCAACCAGACGCGGGTCTTTATCGCAGGCCAACGCAATTTCTCGCGCGGCGGGAGATGGTTCGACCGCGTTGAGATCGTAAAACCGCCCCTCGGCCTTAGAAAAGACCTTGGAAGCGAAGACCAGGACATCGCCATCCTGGAGGTCAATGCCAGCTTTCTGTAACCCGGTCAGGGTCAATGCCCCCAGGTCGTCACCCGGCTCGACCAGGGGAATCTCTGGCAGGGCGGTGGCTACGAGTCGATTCATTGCGGCAGCCCGGTGATGCGAATGCCCGCGCTCCGGGTTTTGTAGATGGCATTGATGGAAATCAGGACTGCGGTCAGGCCTTCCGCGACGGCGGCGTTTTGCAGGGCCCCGGCGTGGACGCCTCTCATACCGGCAGCCCCAGCCAAAGCGACCGCAATCTCCCGGTCGGCCTTGCGATTGCCGCAAACCAGGACATCGCAATCGAATTCATGATCGAAATCAGCCAAATGATGCGCGCCCACGTTCTGGAAAGCGGCTACGACCCGGACATCGTCTCCCAATTGCGCCTGCGCCTCCATGGCTGCGGAACCGCCCGGCGCTGGTTTGTAGCGCCCCTTCTTTTCACCCAGGAGGGGGGCGACCACGGTCACCAGCAACTTCCCGGGCAGCGCTTCCGCGATGCCGGCCAGATTGGCTTCCTGCGATTCGTAGGGAACGGACAACACCACGACATCGGCTTGCGCTGCGGCGCTGAGATTATCGGCGCCCCGAATCGTGACGCCGTCTAATCGTTCGCTTAATTCAGCAGCGACGCGCTGACCTTTTTCGGCCATGCGCGAACCGATGACTACATCGAGTCCGGCGCGCGCCCAACGCAATGCAAAACCTGATCCTTCTGAACCCGTGCCGCCAATCACGGCGATGACGCCCAGATCGTTTACGCTCATTTGTGTGATTACTCCTAGGATGAAAATGAATGGTCAAAGAGCTATGAGTATAGCATGAAGCGCCAGGCAGTAGAAAACCATACGGTGGCGTAGCCACAATCGGAGTCACTAGCGATGAAAGAGACGCCGACACCGGACTTTTTGTACCCCGGTAAACCCGGAAATCCAGGAGAAGATCTACGCCAATCAAGCTTGGTCCGATTGACTGGTTTTCTGGTCTACCGTGAACCGAAACAAAACCGGCGTGTGGCGCCAGAGTCAAAGCGCATTTTACGAGGCGGTCTCGTACTGTTGCTCCTTTGACCGAATTATTGTAAACTGTCTCCCTAGATTAGTTATTTCCCCCACAGCCAAAAGGTTCTGTCCATGTCTCGTTTCGTTCGGGTGCGTTATCTTGTCGTCATAGTGGCAATCTTTGTCCTCATTTATCTGGGGTTTGTGGTGACGATATCCCAACCGACATTCGCCACCGCACCGAGCTGCCTGAATTTGCTGCAAAACAGCAACATGGAAGGGGGGGGCGGCTGGATTTTCGGGCTGACGCCGGCTTTGGGCTACTACGCGACAACGCAGTACGTCAGCCCCTCCCGGAGCGCTCACTTGGGGATCACAACTGGGCCTAACATCACAAGCTATTCATCTATGCGGCAGATCGTGTCCGTTCCCCCTGCGGCGCCAGGCCAGACGCTACGCCTGCGGCTTCAGATCAAACCGATCAGCCAGCCTTTTGACGCGGGAGATGGCCAGGAAATCCTGATCATGGACGCCTCAGGAATGACCACTTTGCGCACGCTCTGGAGCGCAACCAGCAACGCCAACGCCTGGCAGTCGCTCGATTTCGATGTAAGTGAATTCATGGGGCAGACGATCATGGTGTACATCAACGTCTACAACAACGGCGTGGGGGGGCGTACAGCCATGTTCGTGGATGATGTCTATCTGGAGGTGTGCGGCGGCGTCGCCACAGCCACGCCTACGCCAGGGTTCGTTACAGCCACACCCACGCCAACATCGGGCTTTGTTACGGCTACGCCCACGTCGGGGTTCGTCACGGCCACGCCCACGCCAGGATTCATTACAGCCACGCCGACATCGGGTTTCGTCACTGCCACACCCACATTCATTGTCGTCACCAACACGCCCACGCCGACTATCACGCCCAATTTCGTTACGGCTACGCCGACGTTCATCGTCGTCACCAATACGCCAACGCAGCCTCCGGGATTCATCACCGCTACACCCACGCCCACCGCGATTCTCCCCATCCCCAGTGCAACCCCCACCAGTACGCCTTTCCCCCCGGGCGCCTGCGTCGAGATGCTCTTGAACACCAGTTTCGAGAACTGGCAGGGGTGGTATTTCGGCAAGACGGTGTTGCAACCGGGCTATGTTGGCGATAACCCGCATACAGGATACCGCTCGGTGCTTTTGGGCAATGCTTATGCCGATCGTCCCAATTACAAATCCTATTCGTCGGTGCGGCAACGGGTGAGCCTGCCACGCGAACCGTTCCTCACAGCTTATCTGGAATTCTGGCGCTTCACTGCCTCGGATCTGGAGCCGGATGATTATCAGGAACTGGTCATCCTCGATGCGCGTGGCAAGACGCTGGCCGTGCTGTGGCGCGACAATCTGGATGAACGGCAATGGCGGTATCGACAGTTCGATGTGACCCGTTTTTTGGGCAAGAGCATCTACGTCTATTTCAATGTGCGGAATCGCAATAATCTGGGCCGGGCAAGCATGTACGTTGACGACGTTTCCCTCAAGATATGCTCGGGCGTTACAATGGAGGGGGGGGCGCCTCCGGGCGGTCAGCCGCTTCTCCAGGCGACGCCACCCGGGGTCGTTTTCGTCACCACGACGCCTGTCACAGCGCCGACGACCGAATTGATGCAGCCCGAATTCGCTACTGCAGCGCCATCCTCATCTCCCACTCAACCGTCCCCCCTCGCAACCACAACAACCGATGCGAAGGGGCAGGTTGTGGCCAGCCCCACGCCCACAACCACGCCCGAGATATTGGCCACGCCCACGCCCCTCGGCGCTGAAAAATTGATCCCGGAAACGACGAAAACTGGTATCTGGCAGTTCGCTCGCCAGGCGTTGTGGTACGCGTTTTGGATCATCGTCATTTTGGTTTTGGGCTTCCTGGTGTATCGAATTGTAGCGGGCTGGAAGAAGCGGAAAAAGACATGATGACATTGTTGTCGCAAAGGCGTCGTTCTCGGTAGTTTTCTATGCGTATTTGTATGCTCAGCGTTCATACTTGCCCCCTTGCTGCCCTGGGCGGCAAAAAAACGGGGGGGATGAACGTTTATGTGCGGGATCTGGCGAAAGAATTCGCGAGTCGCGGGCATTTGGTCGAGGTCTTCACCCGTTCGCAAGACGCCTGCGCACCCCGCATGAGCCATGAATTGGGGCCAAATTGCCGGGTGGTGCACATCCCCGCCGGGCCCGAAGCGCCGATCGGCACCGAGGCCGTGTATGATTATCTGGATGCGTTCGCCGCTGGTGTGTTGCGTTACGGCGAGGAACACGATCGGCAATATGATATTATCCACAGCCACTATTGGCTTTCGGGATTGGTGGCGCTGCGTTTACGCACTGCCTGGGGCGCGCCCGTCGTGCAGATGTTTCACACGCTGGGGCTGATGAAAAACGAAGTGTTCGAGTACACCGGGGAATTGGCCAGCGAGACCCGCATCGAGGCCGAACGGGAGGTCATGCGCTCGGCGGACCTGATTACAGCGGCCAGCCCCCTGGAAAAGACGCAGATGGTCTGGCGATATGGTGCGTCGCCCAACAACATTGTCGTCACCCCCCTGGCCGTCAACCACGAACAGTTTCGGCCAATCCCGCAAGATGAGGCCAAACACTATCTCGATATCCCCGCCGACAAACACATCGTGCTCTTTGTGGGGCGCATCGAACCACTCAAAGGCATCGACACGCTCCTCCATGCCATGAAGCGCGTTTTCGAGCAGTGGCCGGGCTGTTGCGACAAACTGTGCCTGGTTGTGATCGGCGGCGACGCCAACATGCCCCGTGAGCAGATGCCCGATGAAATGAAGTATTTGCAGGACATCACCAGCGATCTGGCATTGAATGATCTCGTTTTGTTCCTGGGGAAACGTAGCCAGGATGTCTTGCCTTACTATTACTCTGCCGCTGACGTGGTCGTCATGCCCAGCCATTACGAATCCTTCGGGTTGGTGGCGCTGGAAGCGATGTCGTGTGGTACGCCGGTTATTGCCAGCCGGGTGGGCGGGTTGAGTTTTACGGTGGTGGAAGGCGTGACCGGCTACCAGGTTCCCGATGGTGACGATGCAACGATGGCTGACCGCATCTTACACGTGCTCCAGGACGATGAACTGCGCCGGCGCTTGGGAAGTCAGGCCGTGCAGATGGCGGCCTGCTATCGCTGGCCCGATGTCGCTGCACAACTGGAAGACCTGTTCGCCGGTTTATTGTCCACCGAAGCGTCCGCTACGGCGGTGACGGAACCAGCGGGAATCCGAATCGGTTTGGGATCAATCATTTTGTAAGAGCTATGATCAATCAGGTTCTTTTGTGGGATGCTGAGGATGGACAATGGTTGACCTTCCAAAAGCCGAGCGAAATCATCACTGCTTACCAGTTGGATGACGTACTTCCCGCTCTGCGGCGCGTCGAACAGGCTACGACTCAGCAAAATCTCTATGCTGCGGGTTTTTTGGCATACGAAGCCGCCCCCGCCTTCGATGCCGCGCTACGCACGCATCCACCAAAACCGGATTTGCCCTTGCTATGGTTCGGGCTATACGGCAAGCCAGATAAGTCGGAACGCTTGCCGAAGCCTGCTCAGGAGGCTTTCGCCTTCGGCGAGTGGCAAGCCTCGGTCAGCAGGCCGGATTTCCTGGACGCCGTCGAGCAGATTAAAGACCACATCGCCCGCGGCGACACCTACCAGGTGAACTACACCTTTCGGCTGCGAGCGCCTTTTCGTGGCAGCGCTTGGTCGTTCTTTTGCTCGCTGGAACGGGCGCAACAAATTCACTTCGCCGCCTATGTGGACACGAACGCTCACATCATCTGTTCGGCCTCGCCCGAACTCTTTTTCCAGCTTGACGGCGAACAGTTGAGTTCGCGGCCGATGAAAGGCACTGTGCCTCGTGGGTGCAATTGGGCCGCGGATGAAGCGAATGTGACCTGGTTGCAGCAGTCGCAGAAAAATCGAGCCGAAAATGTGATGATTGTGGACATGATCCGCAATGACATGGGACGGGTGGCCACGGTCGGGAGCGTGCGCGTTCCCAGCCTATTCGATATCGAGCGTTACCCCACTGTGTTGCAGATGACCTCCACGGTGGAGTCTGACACGCAGGCGTCGTTGGTCGAGATCATGCAAGCGCTCTTTCCCTGTGCGTCCATCACCGGCGCGCCCAAAGTGCGCACCATGCAGATCATTGCCGATCTGGAAACGGAGCCGCGGGGAGTCTACACGGGCGCTGTCGGTTTCATCACGCCGGATCAACGGGTGCAGTTCAATGTCGCCATTCGCACGGTAGTGGTGGACAAAACTTCAGGTTGGGCCGAGTACGGGGTCGGCAGTGGCATCGTCTGGGATTCGGAGAGCGAGGATGAGTATGAGGAATGTCGGATCAAGACCCATGTTCTCACCCAGCCCCCACCTGTTTTCTCTCTCCTCGAATCTCTGTTGTGGGAGCCAACCGCCGGCTTTTTCCTGCTCGAACGGCACTTGCAGCGATTGCAACAAGCTGCCCGTTATTTTGTGATTTCGCTTGATGTGGATACCGTTGAACGGGCGCTGCACGATCTGGCGGCGACATTACCATCCCAATCCCATAAAGTGCGCTTGCTGGCGTCTCAACAGGGCGACATTACTGTCGAGGCCGCCGCCATCGTCCCCAACGCCACGAAACGGCCGCTGCATTTGGGATTGGCAACCGAACCTGTGCAAACATCTGACCCTTTCCTTTACCACAAAACCACCCACCGATCTGTCTACGAACAGGCCTTGGCCAGCCGCCCCGATTGCGATGATGTACTTTTGTGGAACGAGGCGGGGGAAGTGACCGAATCGACGCGGGCCAATGTGGTGGTGAAAATCGAGGACGAATGGGTCACGCCGCCGGTCGGATGCGGTTTGCTGGCGGGGACATATCGGGCGGAGTTGTTAGCACAGGGCGTTATTCGAGAACGGGTGATCCGGGTGGAGGAGCTAACGGAAGCGGAATCCATCCGTCTGATCAATTCGGTGCGGGGATGGATGGCGGTGGAATGGGTGGCCCCCGCCGTTGAAACGCCGAGCTGATATGAAAAACCCGTTCAATGAACCTTCAATAAATAATCAGGTAACCAAGACCTCCGGGAGGTGGTGGCAAGGATTCTTGTTGAAAGACAGGCGCTTCGCCAGTTAAATCTTTCGGAAATGGCGACATTTCATCGCCACCTCCCGGAGGTCGCTCCAACCTATTACCGTTGTATTTCTGTAATGTTCATAAAACGGGTTGGGTCAACGCCCGATTCATAGCGCTTGTAGTGCGCTTCAGTGTACTCTGTGTTGCAGCCTCCGATTTCAATTGGTGGGTGCTTGCCTTACCTCAGAATCCAGGGCAAACGTACGTGATCAGCCACATATTCGTCCGCGCCGATGTCGTAACCGGCACCGATAGGCCGGGGATCACCATCGATATCGATAACAATACCTGCATTCACACCCGCATCGATGGCCGGGGACGTCGTTTTCAGATGATAGAAGCCGCAACCGGGATCGACGAAGTGGGGATCGGCGTGGATGTTGGGGGGTGATACGGTAACCGCACCGCTATAATCCGTGACGTTATTCCACCACAATGTCCCGCTCAGCGCAGCATGGCCGGGAGTTTGCACGATCAGCCCCTTGGTGTGGTTGGCGACGATGCAGTTCTGCATAGAAATTTGCCCCGTGCCCGCCGCCACGCCGCTCAAGCCAGCGTTGTTGACAAAGGTGTCATGCCGCAAATAAACATGCGGCGTCATCAGATAGAGGCCGGCGCCATGGGCCGCGGGCGAGGTGTTGTTGCCGGAGACGATGGCGTTGTCCAGATAAAAGGAGCCGGTCATCCCGTCGACATAGACGCCTGCGCCCACCTGGGCGTCATTACGATTGATGTCACTCTGTCGAATTGTAGCTTGCTGGCCATGGTGCAGGTAAACCCCGCCGCCCTTTTGAGCTTCATTATCAATAATGCGGCTGTTGGACACCTCCATATTGGCAGCTTCATCAAGATAGACGCCGCCTCCCCATTCGGGAGTCCTATTGCGGGAAACTTTTATGTTGTTCAGGGCGCAGGTGACGAGGCCTTTACCGGCGATGCCGCCGCCATGCCCTGTCGTCATGCCGTTACCGCTACTGTGGTTCATTCTCACCGTGTCGCCATCCATTCTCAATGAGCCATACCAGGCCATGACACCGCCGCCCGTTCCAGAAACAGACCAACTGGCCCGGTTTTTCATGACATCATTTTTCAGCAGGACCATTTCGCTGGAAAAACTCATGACGCCGCCGCCCCCACCATAGCCGCTGTTACTGGCCCGGTTGTCCCGGATTGTATTTCCGACCAACTCGCCCGACCCCGACCGCACATACACGCCACCACCGTAGCCATTGTTGGCGGAGCTGCCGGTGTTGCTTGCCACACGATTGTGTGACATCACGATCCGCCCCCCCATGACGCCGACGCCGCCACCCCAGCCGATGGTATTGGTGCTGGCGACGTTGTTGACGATAACGGAGTTCGAGAGCGTGAGCTGCGCGTGGTCGCTGAACACGCCGCCGCCAACGTCGTAGCCCATGCCACTGCCACCCAGGCCGCTGGCGTCACCATTTTGAATCGTCAGGCAGTCGATCTCGGCTGACACGCCGGTGATGGTGAGAGGGCGTCCGTTATGACCAGCATCGATCACCGTGCGAGAGGCCTCACAGGGGTCAGGGCGACGCCACGTAAGCGTGTGCGGCGTGGGTGTTGTATTCCAACCTCCTTCCAGTCGCAGTGATTTGTTGATGACAACGTGTTCGTTGTAGACCGCAGGTTGGAATTTATTGGCGATGCGAATCACATCACCGCTCTGCGCGTGATTCACCGCATAGCCTATCGTCTTGCAAGGGGCTTGCGGGTTGCTGCAAACGCCCTGATCCACCCCACCTTCATCCAGCACATAGCGAACCGTCCCCCCGCCCAGGGCAGGCCGCGCCTGGAGCGGCGTGGAGAACGACAACATGGCCGCCGTCAAAATGAAAATGGCCGCCAGAAGAAAGGATTTTTTCATTTTTCATCCTCCGTAACAGATATCCAATTACACAAAAATCTTGACGACTCAAGCAATCACAGTTTAGCACTACGAGCTTCGCTCGTCAAGCGTTTTTTCACCAGGGCAAAAGAACAAAGACCTGACAGGTTTGTGTAAATCTGTCAGGTCTTGTAATGAGCCGGGAGGGGATCGAACCCCCGACCCGCGGATTAAAAGTCCGCTGCTCTACCAACTGAGCTACCGGCCCACATCTTGACACGATTATAGCCTGTTGTGGCGGGGGCTGTCAAAACTGGCGGTGAAACCGACCGGAAGTTTTTCACCTCAGCGGCAGCCTCATCCAGAACTGCGTTCCCGTCCCGACCTCAGATTCCACCCCCACCTCACCGCCACGGCCTGCACGATCTCTCGCGCCATCGCCAGACTTCAGCGCCCGGCGCCCCTCTCGTTCCCGATATATCCCGGCCAATTCGATTATGGCGGGTTCATCACCAACCACGAGGATAGTGGCATTCACGACGTGTGCTCCAAGGATAACTGCTGACATTGTAGCGGGTTGCAGGGCGTGGAGCAAGCCGTCCGACCAGTGGGGGCGCATCAAGTTTTTGGACGGTTCACGCCTCTGTCTGGCGACTCACAATCCGCCGTCTCTTGCCACGAGTTCGTGGGAGGCGACAGCCCACTTCCAGATTTTGACTTCAGCGCATTCCCGGTTATAATACCATGTTGTCTCAAGCATTCTCTTCACCCGGCCGGAGGCTTTTGCTCGGCGGGTGTTACTATGTCCAGCCGGAGGATTGTAGTTTGGCTACACACGAATCAGCAATTAAGCGTCACCGACAAAGCCTGAAGCGCCGCCAACGGAACCGTTCTGTTCGGGGTGGCGTCCGACAGGCCGTCAAAAACACACGCATGGCCGCCGCCGAAGGCGACATCGAATCCGCACAGAAATACCTTCAGGTTGCTATCAGCCGTCTCGACCGCGCCGCGTCCAAGGGCGTTCTCCACAAGAACACCGTTGCCCGTAGCAAAGCGCGCTTGACCAAGTTGGTCAACAAAGCTACTGCTGCTTAGACAGCGATCTGGCGGCATTGCTGCGCGTAACACACAAAACAAATGATAGGCCGGGGGACACCCCGGCTTTTGCGCGTCTGGAGTGAATTTCAGGGGCGGGACGCCTGGGATCTGTATGTTGCAGCCGAACGAATGTTCTGGTAATATGAGGCATCTTCCAACAACGATCGAGGAGAAATTGGATGATGCAACAAAATCTCGAAGCTCAGGCAAATGTCATCGAACGTGTTTTGGCAAACCACAAGATCCATAGCCGGGTCTGGGGCGGCACAGTGGCTCCCCGCTTTATTCGCTACGATCTCACTACAGCGGCCGGTGTACGCGTGCAAAAAGTGTTGGCGCTCAAAGACGAGATCGCACTGTCGTTGGGCGTCCCGGATGTGCGGCTCTATCGGAAAGATGGCGCTATTCGCGTGGAAGTGCCTCGCAGCCGCCCCAGCACGGTGCGCTTGACGTCGTTGATACGGAGTCTTCCCAAGCTGCCGCCTCTGGCCGCAGTGCTGGGCGTGGACGAGGAAGGGGTTCCGCTGTTGCTGCGCCTGCCCAGCCCCGATGTGGCGCATGTGTTGGTGGCAGGTACGACGGGGTCGGGTAAAACAGCCCTATTGCGGTCGTTGGTGCTCAGTTTGGCCATGCACAATCCCCAGCGTCTGCTGCAACTGGTGTTGATCGATCCGAAAGGCCGGGGGTTTGGCTCCCTGGTCGGGTTACCGCATCTGCTGAGACCGGTCATCACCGAGGCCGACGCCGCCATCGAGGCTTTGCATGATCTGGTGAGTCAAATGGAGCGGCGCGACCAGGAGAAGCGTAGTTCGCCGGCGTTGGTGGTCGTAATCGACGAGTTGGCCGACTTGCGCATGGTGGGCGGCAAGAAAGTCGAGGACGCGCTCACCCGCCTGACGCAACGCGGCCGCGAAGCCGGCATCCATGTGATTGTGGCCACGCAGCGTCCGGCGGCGACAGTGGTTGGCAGCCTCGTCAAAGCCAACTTGCCGGTGCGGCTGGTGGGGGCGGTGGGCACTCCTGAAGACGCCAAGGTGGCGACAGGCATTGCCGGTAGCGGCGCTGAGCGTTTACGCGGGCGGGGTGACTTTCTGCTCGTAGCGCACGGCCAGACCATTCGCTTACAGGCCGCCTACATCGATGCGCGGGAGATGAGAATGGTCGTGGAACGGTTGCGCGGGCGGGATGGACCCGCAGCGTTGGCGAAACAGCGTCAGGCGCTCCACAAGCTATCTATCCCAACGAGAGGCTGAACTGCGCCGGACTTCTATTTATCTCACTCATCTTTTGCGAGCGGCTCGCCACCCACTTGTAAAGATCCTTCGATTGCCAGACAGTATCCCTCTCCACGGTGCGTGCGCAGAAGTTGCGGCTTGCTTGGATTCTCTTCTATTTGTTCCCGCAGCCAGCGGATGTGGACATCCAGAGTGCGGGTGTCGCCCAGATAATCAGTTTCCCACACGGCCAACATCAATTCTTTGCGGGTCACTAATTCGTTGGGGTGCTCCATTAGGTAATTTAACAACTGGAACTGCTTTGGCGTCAGTTGCGAAAAGCCGTTGGGTGTTTTGGCCCGCCTGGTGCGTCGATCGAGCGTGATCGGCCCCAGAGAAACGACATAGCTTGGGCGAGAGTCCAGTAACTGGCGGATTTTGTTATGCAAACGGCGATAGGTGAAGGGTCTCACCAGAATCGAGTCGAACACCAAATCTTCAAACTGCATGCTACGATCATCGCTCAACAAGATGACAAACGGCCTGCCCGGACGACGGCCAGCTGTGCGCGTGATCCGTCGGAGATTGATCATGCTGGCGTCATTGACATTGATGATAACGATGTGGGCGGCGAAATCGTTGAGTGCGCGCAAAGATGGGCGCAATCCTTCGCTGCGCTGAACTTCATATCCACTGTTTTTGAGATTTTTGGTGATTTTTCCGCTGCCGACTAATTTGCCAATGTAGAGCACACGCTCCGACATGCCTTTCGCTCCTCTCTTGGGGCGAGTGAGGTCCCGGCCAGCACATAAGATGACGGGGGGTATTGGGTGATTATTATAACTGGATATGCGTCTTCTCGCAATAAACGT
>DUEF01000336.1 GCA_011176555.1 Caldilineae bacterium | reverse complement strand
GCTTCATGATGGAGCTCTTCCGCCATATCGGCCCCAACACCGATGTGCCTGCCGGCGATATTGGCGTGGGCGGACGCGAGATCGGCTACCTGTTCGGCATGTACAGGCGCTTGCGCAACGAGTTCACCGGCGTGCTGACGGGCAAAGGCCTCAATTGGGGCGGCAGCCTGATCCGGCCGGAAGCCACCGGGTATGGCGCGGTGTACTTCGCCGCCGAAATGCTCGCCACCCGCGACGAGACGCTGGAGGGCAAGACCTGCCTGGTGTCCGGTTCCGGTAACGTGGCCCAGTACACCGTGGAGAAACTCCTGGACTTTGGCGCCAAAGCCGTGACCCTGTCCGATTCCTCCGGCTACATCTACGACGAGGAAGGCATCGACCGGGAAAAACTCGCTTTCGTGATGGATCTGAAAAACGTCAAGCGAGGGCGAATCAAGGAATACGTCGACAGGTATCCCAACGCCGTGTACACGCCCGTAGACCCCGCCCTGGATTACAACCCCCTGTGGGCGCACAAAGCAGACTGCGCCTTCCCCAGCGCCACCCAGAACGAGATCAACGGCAAGGACGCCCAAAATCTCATGGATGGCGGCGTTTATGTCGTCAGTGAAGGGGCCAACATGCCCTCTGTGCCCGAGGCCATCGACATCTACCTGGACCACAAGATCCTTTACGGATTGGGCAAGGCCGCCAATGCCGGCGGCGTCTCGGTCTCCGGCCTGGAAATGAGCCAAAATAGCCTTCGGCTATCCTGGACGCGCGAAGAGGTGGACCAACGCCTGCATGGCATCATGAAGAGCATCCACAGCAACTGCGTGCAGACCGCCGAAGCCTACGGGCATCCCGGCAACTACGTGGTCGGCGCCAACATCGCCGGCTTCGTCAAAGTCGCCGACGCCATGCTCGATCAGGGCCTGGTCTGACGCGAAATTGCACTGAGAAAGCCCCTCAATTGTCATTGCGAGGAGCGTTTTTTTGCGACGAAGCAATCCCCAAGGTACATGTGCAAACGTTGGAGATTGCTTCGGGCTATCGCCCCTCGCAATGACAGAACCAAGGGTCGGAGTTTTGCTCCGGCCTTTGTTGTTTTTGGCCGCAAACCGTATAATCACGGGATGACCGAGATCCTGACCGTCAAACTCACCGGCGTCGCACATGGCGGCGAAGCGCTGGGCAAACTGGGCGACCGCATCCTCTTCGTGGCCTACGCACTGCCGGGCGAGACCGTGCGCGTGACGCTGGTGGAGGAGCACAAACGCTGGGTGCGAGGCAAGCTGGTGGAGATAGTGGAACCCAGCCCCCACCGCGTTGCTGCACCCTGCCCCCATTTTGGCCCCGACCGCTGCGGCGGCTGCCAGTGGCAACACATCGCGAGAGAAGCCCAACTGGACTACAAGAGGCGCATCGTGCGGGATCAACTCCAGCGGCTCGGCGGCCTCAGCAAGCCCCTGGTGCGCCCGACCGTCGATCCTGGCCCCGGCTGGGCGTACCGCACCCAGATGCTTTTCTATCCCTCGGGCAGCGGCTCGCTGGGGCTGCGGCGTTTTCAGAGCTACGAGGTCGAGCCCATCGACCACTGCCCGCTCCAGCATCCCGCCCTGGCCGAGCTTTACAACGATTTCAACGTCGAATGGGATGGTTTGCGCAGCGTCGATTTCAGCGTCGGTCTCGGCAGCGGCCAGCGGCTCGTCGCTCTGCGCACGCAAGGCGACGAAGCGCCGGAGTTGGAAGTGGATGTGCCGGTCGCCATCGTCCTCGAAAAGCGGAACCGCGCCATCCAGCCTCTGATCGGCGAACCGTGGACGTTTGAAACCATCGCCGGGCAGTCCTACCGTTTCAGCGCGGGGACGCGCCGCCCCTTCAATCCCCTGGCCAGCGAAGCGTTGCTGAACGTGGTGGAGGGCTATCTCCAACCCAGGCCGGGCCGCACGCTCATGGATGTCTACTGTGGGGCGGGATTGTTTTCGCTGGGCTTCGCCGCCAAAAGCTCATTGGTGATCGGCGTCGACGACGATGCCGCCGCCATCGAAGACTGCGCCTTCAACTGCCAGCATCTGGACAACGTGCTCCTGCACGAAGGCGAACCGCCGCGGGTGTTACGCCTGCTGCGCGACCCCGTCGATGTGGCCGTGGTGACGCCGCCAGCCGAGGGCATGGGGCATCGCATCGCTCAAAACCTGGCCAGGATGGGGGCCAAACGCGCGGTCTCGGTAGCCCAGAATCCGGCCATGCTGGCGCGCGACATCGAACAATGGCGACGCGCGGGATTCCGTTTTCTGGAGGCCACGCCCATCGATGTGGCCCCGCAGACGTACTTTGTCTCCACTGTGGCCCTGTTTGGCCGTTGAGTGCAGGCGTGGGCGCGGCTTTGGTCGCTTGGCCTGGACGCGAGGTGAAAAATGAAGGAGGCGCGCGGAATTTGCGAAATCGGGTTATTTGATGTTATAATTACTGGCTGGACGAGTAGACGATTAGATTTTGACATACGAATCCGTGTTTATGACAAACCTCGCTGAGGCGCTCGCCCAGGTATTCCAGCGGCGCCCCGGCCCCACAAAGGAGAAACCCCTAAGTGACTCTAAGCGTTGCACAAAAGCAGGCGATCATCGAGGAATACCACCTCCACCCTCAAGACACCGGCTCCCCAGAGGTGCAGGTGGCGCTACTGACCACACGCATCAACCAACTTATCGACCATCTCAAAACTCACAAACACGACGAACACTCACGTAGAGGCTTGCTCAAACTAGTCGGCCAGCGTCGACGCCATTTGGCCTACCTCAAGCATAAAGACGCACAGCGCTACCAGGAGCTGATCCAGCGACTGGGCTTGCGTAAATAGATGGCAACCGCACAAACGAGTAGATGGATTCGGCGTCCATCTACTCGTTTCCTGTGCCAGAATCATACTGAACTAAATAACCACAATCATTCACCCAGGATAATTTCCGCCGGATCCTTATCCGCCGAAGAGAATCCGCCATCACCTGAACCACAGCGTTTCAATAAATGTAAGGTGCAGGTATTGGGAAGTGCGCCGCACTCGCAAAGCGCCGGAAGAAGACAGTATCACCCGGCAACCAGTGCGACTCAATTCCCAGTTCCTGACCTTACTGTGAATGGAAAACCAACCGGACGCCAGCTTCGCTGCCAGTCCGGCAATGTGCTATGGGCCGGGTGAAATACAACCAAAAGGAAAACTAATGAGTTACCACCAAAAAAACCGCTACGAAACCATCGTAGGCGGTAAACCCATGTTGTTCGAAAACGGCGATCTGGCCCAATTGGCCGGCGGCGCCGTGACCATCACCGTTGACGGCGCCGTGATCCTGGCGACCGCCACCGCATCCAAGTCGCCGCGCGAGGGCATCGATTTCTTTCCCCTCAGCGTCGATTTCGAAGAGCGCATGTACGCGGTGGGCCGCGTTCCCGGCGGCTTCTTCCGCCGCGAAGGACGTCCTTCCACCCAAGCCATTCTCACCGCCCGCCTGACTGATCGCCCCCTGCGCCCGCTCTTTCCCAAGGGCTACCGCAACGACGTGCAAGTCATCCTCACCGCCCTCAGCGCGGATGAGGAGAATCCCCTGGACGTTCTCTCCATCAACGCCGCTTCTGCCGCGCTGACCATCTCCAGCATCCCCTTCGATGGCCCTATCGCCGCGGTGCGCGTGGGCTACATCGACGATCAATTCGTCATCAACCCCACCTTCGCCGAGATCGAAAACAGCCTGCTGGACCTGCGTCTGGCCGGCACGGAAAGCGGCATCTTGATGGTGGAGGCCGGCGCGAACGAATTGCCCGAGCATGTCATCCTGGAAGCGATGCGCGTGGGCCATGAAGCCATGCAGCCCATCATCGCCCTGCAAAACCGCATGAGGACGGAAATCGGCAAAGAAAAGACCGAAGTCGTCGCCCATCTGCCTTCGCCCGAGGCTACGGAAGCTGTCACTGCGCTCCTGGGCAATCGCCTGCAGGACATCATCGCCAGCGGCATGGCCAAGGAAGAACGCAACAAAGCGCTGGACGAAATCAAGGCCGAGATCACCGAGCAGCTCGGAGAACAGCACGAAAGCTGGGAACTGAAAGCTGTCTTCGAGAACGCCTGGAAGCAGACCGTGCGCCATCGCATTCTCGACACCGGCGAACGTCCTGACGGCCGCGATCCCAAGACGATCCGCCCCATTTCCTGTGCGGTGGACATCTTGCCCCGCACGCATGGCAGCGGCTTGTTCAATCGCGGCGAAACGCAGGTGCTCACCATCGCCACCCTGGGCACGCCCCGCGACGCCCAGATGATGGACAATCTCAGTCCTGAAGACAGCAAGCGCTACATGCACCATTACAATTTCCCGCCCTTCTCCACCGGCGAAACCTGGTTCCTGCGCGGCCCCAAACGCCGCGAGATCGGCCACGGCGCTCTGGCGGAGCGAGCCCTGGAGCCCGTTATCCCCGATCAGGATGAGTTTCCCTACACCTTGCGCCTGGTCTCCGAGGCGCTCGCCTCCAACGGCTCCACCTCGATGGCGTCGGTCTGCGGCAGCACCCTGTCGTTGATGGATGCTGGCGTGCCCATTTCTGCGCCAGTCGCCGGTATCGCCATGGGCCTGATCAGTGAAGGCGACGTGACAACGCCCGAAGGGCGCTACGTCGTTCTTTCCGACATCCAGGGCATGGAAGATCACCTGGGTGACATGGACTTCAAGGTGGCTGGCACAGAGGCCGGGATCACCGCCCTGCAGATGGACATCAAGATCAAAGGTCTGAGTTACGATCTGCTGGGGAATGCGCTGTCACAAGCGCACGATGGCCGCCTGCACATCCTGAACAAAATGTTGGAAGTGCTGCCCGAGCCGCGCACTGACATGTCCGAGTATGCGCCGCGCATCCTCACGACACATATCGATCCGGAGAAAATCGGCAAGATCATCGGCCCCGGCGGCAAAACCATCCGTCGCATCCAGGCCGATTACGATGTCAAGATCGATGTCGAAGAGGATGGCACGGTTTACGTCGCCGGTGGCGCCACTGCCGAGCAAGCGCTGGAAGAAATCGACCTGATGACGCAAGAAGCGCAAGTCGGCCAGATTTACACCGGCACGGTCAACCGCGTCGAATCCTACGGCGCTTTTGTCGAAATCCTGCCCGGCACCGATGGCATGGTGCACATCTCCCAACTCGCCGACTACCGCGTGGCCAGTGTGGAAGATGTCGTCAAGGTCGGCGACGAGATCATGGTCATGGTCATCAATATCGAAGAGGGCACCGGCAAAATCCGGCTCAGCCGTCAGGCCGTGCTCGAAGGTTGGACCGCCGAAGAAGCGATGGAGCGAGACCGCAAAGGTTCCGGTGGTCGTCGTAGTGGTGGTGGCCGCGACCGTCGCGGCGGTTCGCGCGACCGTCGCGGTGGCAGACCGCCCCGACGTCATAATTGAGGGAAACCGGAAAACCAGTAGGCCGGAAAACCAGTAAACCGGGAAACCGGTAGACCGGGGAGGATCGTCCCGATTTCCCGGTGTACCGGTCTACTGGTGTACTGGTCTACAGCCCCCAAAATCATGCACCCGTCTTCCGAACCGTCACAACGTCCGCAACCGGATGCTCGCGTGATTCCGGCGGAAGCGCAACCGCAGCGCTACGACAGGCCGCAACCGCTGACGCAGCCGTCGGGAGTCAAAAGCTCGGGTTCATTCCTGCGGGCCGGGGCCAGAGAGATCGTCGGCACGGTGTTGCCGGCGATTCTGATCGCCCTGCTCATCCAGCTTTTTCTGGCGCAAACCACGCGTATCCAGAGCTACAGCATGGAGCCCACGCTCTACGAAAACCAGCGGTTGGTGATCGAGAAAGTCTCCTACCGG
>DUEF01000335.1 GCA_011176555.1 Caldilineae bacterium | reverse complement strand
TCCCGAAGGAGCCAGTCCCTACGGTTGTCTGGACATGTCCGGCAATGTCCTGGAATGGTGCCGCACGAAATGGCGAGACAGCTATCAAGATTACGAACAGGAGGTGGATGATACACTTGAGGATGACTATACCCGTGTGGTTCGTGGCGGTGCGTTCCTCGACCTCGACGGGGACGTGCGCTGCGCCTACCGTTACTGGAGCTACCCGCACTTCCGTGACCACCTCATCGGGTTTCGGGTTGTGTTCTCCCCATCCACCACTGGCCACTGAAATGCTGGACACTGAACCACTGATCAGTTGCGAAGCAACTGCCCGGCTGCGCAGCAGCCGCCTGATCACTGGGGGCGAAGCCCCGGCGACCGGTAGGTCGCAGATCGCCGAAGGCGATTCGATTTTTTTCGCCGAAAAACCGCCGATTGAAATCGGGCGCTGGAGCCGACGACCTGACGGTCGTTAGGCTGAAGGACGGCCTGCGCCGTCCGGTGTGTCGCCCGGTGGGCGGAGGCCCACCTTCGGTGCAAATGACCGCAGGTCGTCGCACCCCAGCGCCCGATTTCATTCGGTGATTACTCGGCGATTACTCGGCTCGGCTCGGTGAATGCCGCCCCTCCCCATTCTCTCTCATTTTCTCAAAGGATTTTGCATCGTGCGCCGAAATAAAATTTCGATCTACGTGCATTTTGTCTGGACGACCTGGGATCGGTTGCCTTTGATTACACCGGAAATGGAAACCCGTCTTTATCGCAACATCAGCGCTTCCGCCATATCGCTGGGCTGCAAGGTGCTGGCGATCAACGGCGATAGAGACCACGTCCATGTGTTTCTCGCCTTGCCTTCCACGGTTTCCATCGCCAAGCTGGTGAAAAAGATGAAAGGGACGTCCTCCCACTTCGTCAACGACCAACTTCATCCGCCCGCGCATTTCAAATGGCAAGGCTATTACGGCGCTTTCAGCGTCAGCCGTTGGGATGTGCAAAAGATCATCGCTTACATCAACGCCCAAAAAGAACACCACGCCAACGACGATTTGTGGGCGGAATTCGAAGAGGCTTACGTTACCGATTGAGCATTACCGATTGAAATCGGGCTCTGGAGTCCTGCGGACTGAAGGACGGCCTGCGCCGTCCAATCGTCTGGTGGGCGCAGGCCCACCTTCGGTGCAAACGACCGCAGGTCGTCGCACCCCAGCGCCCGAATTCATTCGGCGAACACCACCATAAAGGAGGCAACACCCATGGACCCCATCACCCTCATCGTCACCGCCCTCGCTGCCGGCGCTGCCGTCGCCGCCAAGGACGTGGCCACAGACGCCGTGCGCGACGCCTACGCCGGGCTCAAAGCCCTGATCATCCGCAAATTCGGCTCCAGCGGGGCCGTGGAGGCCAACCTGCAACAGGTGGAAGCCGAGCCGGAGAACGAAATCTGGCAGGCGGCCTTGCAGCAGGGCCTGACCCAGGCCGGCGCTGATGCCGACCAGGAAGTGTTGACCCAAGCGCACTCCTTGCTCGACCTGCTGGCTGAACTCGACCTCTACACTGGCCCCACCTACACCGCCCATGTCGAAGGCTCCGGCGCCATCGCCCAAGATCACAGCGTGGCCGCGGGCGCAGGCGGCACCGCCGTGCAGGGCGACGTGCACGGCCCCATCATCCACGTCAGCCGCAACATCGTCGGCCACGTCGGCGGGGATGTGGACATGAGCGACCGCCGCGTCGCGCAGCAAGGCAAGTACAACGTCAATATCGGCCGCGCCCAGGGCATCACCATCGGCGACGGCGCGCAGGTCGTACAGCAATTCGGGTCCGAATCCGCCCGGCCCTCTGCTCCCGACCCCGCCGCTGAATTCGAACTCCTGCAAGCACAACTGCAAGCACAAAAACTGTTGCTGGCCACCACCCGCAATCGACTCGTGCTCGCCAGCGGCAGCGAGGCCGCCAAGCTGGAAGTGCAAATCGGCCAACTCGAGCAAGACATCCGCCGTGTAGAGCACAACATCGACGAGTTGCATGGTCAACAAAGGGAAAGATAGGCAAAATATCTATAGGATCTAGGTCATTTGGGTCATGACACAACCCTAAACATCTGCTATACTGGGGTCATGAAACGGTCATTGCGCTCGCCTCGCGCGCAGTGGCCGTTTTGTTGTTCTCTAGCACCGATGCTGTGTTGAAACTCGATCAATGCGTTTTCAACACCCATCCCTCCAAGGAGAAATGCTCCATGTATCGTTTAGAACAAGGCGCGGCTCGCGGTATAGCCCACCACGGCCGGGCGCAGAGAAAAAGCAGGGAAGCTTCTCAACGCCATGCTGACATCATCCCCTGGCCTCGTCAACGCATACGCAGGGCGACTCCGGGACGCGCCATCTCGCTCAAGCGCGCGCTCGACTCATTTTTCCTCGACGCCGAAGCCAGACAATTGGCCCCGATGACCCTCCGCTACTACAGGCAACAATTACAGCCTTTTCTCGCTCATCTGCGAGCGCAAGGCATCGTCAACGTTGACCAACTGGCGGCCGATCCTATCCGTTCATATCTGGTTCTCCTCCAAGAACGAAAACTCAAAGCGAATTCGGTGCATGCCGCCGCGCGCGCGGTACGCGCCTTCAGCAACTTCCTTGTGACGGAAGAATTGATCAAGGTCAGTCCCATGCGTAATGTGCGGATGCCGCGCCTGCCCAAGGAGATCCCGCCAGCCTTCCAGCAGCAAGATGTGATGCGACTGGTTGCGGCCTGGACCACGGTCAGAGACGAGGCAATCGTTCTGTTTCTGGTGGATTCGGGCTGTGCAAAATAAGGTGGAAAATGGAGATGAAAGATGGGAGAGAGTGAGATGGTAGGAACTGAGAAAAATGGTGGGGGTCGGGAGAGGGGCGCGGGGAGAGGAAGCGTCTCCCCGCCCAGTATTCGGGAGCAAACTATCAGAGGGAGAGAGCGGGCCAGCGGACCAGGTTAAAAGCAAACACCGATTCGGCTTCAAATCTACATTGGTAGCCAGGATCAAAGGCTCCTGATAGGCTGGATTATCCCCTGCCTCACCGAAGGTGCGAAGATCACCGATATCCGCACCGCCGCGCTCCAACTGGCGTCCATGGCCGGGTCGGTTGTGCCATAGAGATGCAGGTGGTTTTCGGCCCCGATCAGCCTGAAACCTCGCCAAGATTCCTGTAGGGTGTTGCGGATGGCGTCTAACATGCGCTGATTGCACCGGGAAGCGGGATGGGAGACAATTTTGTGAAGAGCGTCTCTCGACTGTACAATCTCAACCATCCACTCCTGGCAAAAGGAGACCGCCACATGACGTTTTTCACTGTTTTGTTCGTCGCCACAGGCCTGCTCACGATCATTTTGGGCATTCCTATGCTCCAGGGTCGGGTCAAACCGAACAATTGGTATGGTTTCCGCACCCGCGCCACCCTGGAAAGTCCCGACATCTGGTATCCGGCCAATGCCTACGCTGGCCGCTTGCTCGTGTGGCTGGGCGTTGCCATCATCCTGGCTTCGCTCCTGCTGGCATTGCTCCCCGGCATCAGCGAGGACGCCTACGCCCTGCTGGCCACCGGCGTGCTGATGCTCGGGCTGCTAATCGTGGTTGTGCTCAGCCTCCGATACGCCAAGGCGTTGGAGAACGAAGCATCTGATTTGTGAATAGCGCGGGCTGTGGTAGAATTTAGTTAGGATCAAAGATTGAAGATTAAGGACGGGTGATTGAGGTGTGATCCGTTTCCTTAATCCTTAATCTTTGATCTTTGCTTGCACGCACTCTGTCTTTTTACGATCACACTCAGAGAGGAAGTCACTCACCATGAGAATCCAAAACAAAACCAGCATCCTGGCATTACTGAGCCTGGTGCTCCTTGTCGGTCTTCTCACCGCCTGCGGTTCGTCCAGCACGGCCCAGCCTAAGTTCGAATCGAAGACAAACGAGACTGACGCCAGCCAGGCGCTGCCGGCAAACGCGGAACAAGCATCCGAAAGCAAGACCATCACTCTGTACGTCGGCTCCGAACTGGCCGATTGCACCGGGGTTGCGCCGCAAAAGTGCATGCTCGTCAAGGAAAACCCCGACGACGAGTACGTCATGTTCTACGACCAGATTGCAGGCTTCGAGTACGAAGAAGGCTACGAGTATGAACTGCTCGTGCAGGTGGAAAAAGTGGAAAACCCGCCCGCCGATGCTTCCAATCTCAAATACACGTTAGTCGAGGAAGTCAGCAAAACGCCGGTTGACGCCGCAGAGGTCGCCACCGGGCCATCCCTGGAAGGCGTTTTGTGGGTGCTGCAATCCTACGCCAACGCCAACGTCCTGCCCGACACGAAGATCACGGTCGAATTCCAGGACGGGAAATTGAGCGGCAACACCGGCTGCAACCGATACTTCGGCGCTTATCAGCAAGATGACGAGGCTCTTGAAATCGCCGTGGGCGGCAAGACGACGATGGCCTGCCCGGAACCGATCATGGCGCAGGAACAAGCCTACCTGGCTGCGCTGGGCGAGGCCGCCACCTTCGAGATTGCCGATGGGCAACTGACCATCGCCAACGCCGATGGCGATGTGATCCTGACCTACGCCGCCGATCAACCCCCAGAACTCGTCGGCACAGACTGGCAACTCGTTTCCTACAACAACGACAAGGGCGGGCTGGTCTCCAGCTCGGCGACCGAACTGATTACCGCCATATTCGGCGAGGACGGCAAGCTAGCCGGCTTCTCGGGCTGCAACAACTACCATGCCGCCTACGAAGTGGATGGCGAAACCATTTCCATCGGCCCCGCCGCCACCACCCGTAAGATGTGCGCCGAGCCGCAGAATGTGATGGAAGATGAGCTCGGGTATCTCCTGGCCCTGGAGCGAGTGGCCACATTCGAGATCAAAGACGACAAGCTGACGATGTACGACGAAGAAGGCACGCGCCAACTCGTGTACCGCGTTGCCGGCGCTGAAATCGCCGCGGAAGCGGGCGCAGAACCGGCCACTGGCGACCAGCCTGTCGCAGCCGCCACCTACCGCACCCTTCTTCCTTCCGACATCGGCGACGCCTTGTTGGTCATCCTAACCCTGAACCCGGATGGCACGGTGAAATTGATCACCGATCACCTCGACGATCCGGCAGGCGAAGGGCCGGTCGAACAAGGCGGGCGGTGGGAGACCACGGAAGATGGCCGGGTGACGATCACGATCGTAGCAGACGACGGCGAAGAAACCATCTACGAATTCGAATTGAAAGATGGCCATCTGCGAGCGTTGAAATACGACGTGACGCTGTTCGGCGGCAAAGGGCTGCCCCTGCATGAGTACGAGCCAACCGTGGCCTCGACCGCCAAACGAGCATTCGTTACGCTCGATCTG
Source organism: Caldilineae bacterium (assembly GCA_011176555.1). GTDB lineage: Bacteria > Chloroflexota > Anaerolineae > J102 > J102 > DUEF01. Next base: position 2,620 of record DUEF01000335.1, on the reverse strand, counting down.
ACTGCGGGCGCTCCCCTGGATCCCTTCTTCGTCAGCGTCAATGGCGGTGGCGATCTGGATGCCAGCGCTCTGGGCGAGGGCTGCAAAGGTTTCATCCACGAACAACCGGTTGTCAGCATCGATTGGGAAGGCGATGCAGATTTTGCCGAGATCTTTTTCTTCAGTGACCATGATCCCACCCTTGTCATCCGCACTCCGGATGGCGAATATCTGTGCAGCGATGACACCAATCCCTTGCTTCTGGACCCGACCATCGAGATTCCCAACCCGACTAAGGGCGAATATGACATCTGGGTGGGCAGCTACCAGCCGGGCCAACTGCTGCCGGGCGTGCTGGTGCTGACGACGCGACCCGACGTGAACATCGGCACCTTCTCGCTGGACAATCTCATCACCCGCGCTTCGGTGCCCGAAGTTCTCACCACCGAGATCGGTCATCTGGAGGCGGAACAGTTCTTCCAGTCCGTGCAGAAACATCAGGGCGATATCGTGAAGGTGGAGGCCGGGGGAGAACCGCTAACGGTCGAGATCAGCAGCGAAGGCACGGTTCCCGCCTTTGATTTCACCTTCGAGAATGTGCAGTGCAACGGCTTTGTCAGCGATTTCCCGGACTACGTGTTCGAATGGACGGGCGAAGCCGAGCAATTGGCGATCTACTTCGAAGGCGATGAGGATAGCACGCTGGTCGTGGTTACGCCGGGGCCTGGCATCGCTTGTAACGACGATGCTGTGGCCGGTGACAACCTCAATCCCATGCTCCTGATTTCGGAGCCTGCCGAGGGCCTGTACGCCGTCTTCGTCGGCCGTCTGAATCAGGAAGAGCCGGTTAGCGGCGAACTCACCATCACCGATGTCGCCAGTGTCCAGCCGGAACCGCTGGCGCCTGCCGACCAGTAGTCTCATCCCTCCACACTTGAACCGATAAGGAGTATCAAGATGAAACGTCTTACCCTGATCACCATCGTCATCGTTGTCGGCCTGCTTGTGCTGGTGGGTGCAACGACCCTCTTTGCCCAGAGCAGCGACCAGTGGCGCATGGATTTTTACCCGAACCTGGACTGGGCGGGAGCCCCCGTCTACACCCAGTACAGCACGAATCTGAACTACAACTGGGACGCTAATCCGCCCGGCCCCAACGTGCCCGCCGCCAACTGGTCCCTGCGGGCCACTACCAACACCTTTTTCTACGCGGGCATGTACCGTTTCAATATCCTCGCCGATGATGAAGTGGTGTTGCTTATCGACAATGTCGTCTACCTGGACACCCGCGGCAATGGCCAATCCGGCAAAAACCAAGTCATCGACATCCCCATGACGCAAGGCAACCACAATCTGGAGATCGACTTCCGTCAATACGCCGGCCCCGCCTATCTTTACGTCAGTTGGGGATACAACAAGCCGGGTGGGGGCGCGCCCCCGCCGACGCCGAGCAAACCCCTGCCAGCGCCGCTGCCCCCGGCCTCAGCCACCAGCGTGCAGACCAAGTACGGCGATTTCACGCCTTGCATCCAGCAAAATTCCCACCAATCCAATTGCTTCCATTCTGATGGCGCCTGGAATTCGCCCAACGTCGGTTCGATTCAGATGGAGCCCAAGATCACGATTTGGGGCAACTGCGAGCCTGCGGATAGCGATGTCACCTGGACCGTCGATCCGAACAGCGACCCGATCAAAACCCACACATTCCGCTGTTCCAAGACGCTAGCAGGCTGGTTCCCGAAATAGCGACCAGGAGCCAACTCCTGGCTTTGCCAGCAGAGAGCGAATCCGTTACCATGTGGTGCGGATTCGCTCTTTTTTCAGGCATTCTCACTTGATGTATGAAATCGATCTAACCTCACTTAGCGGTGTCTTGGCCTCACTGTGGCAGTTGGCCCGGGGGGCGCTGGGCCTGAACCCGGACGCTTTTCGGGCGGCAGTCACCCAGCGGGGCGGCATGCAATTGACCCTCGCCATCCTGTTTTTGAGCGGCGTGTCCGTTACCCTGGGGCAGAGCGTCGTCCTGTTCGCCAACCGTATCGGGCGTCGCCGCTTTATCCTTAGCCTGGTGGTGTTCGCTGCAGCGTTCGTCCTCGGCGTCGTCATCTGGGCGTCGTCCATCTGGCTGATCGCCGACCTGGTGTTCGACGCCCAACAGCCTTTTTCCCACGTCATTACGGTCGTAGCACTCAGCTATGCACCTTATTTGTTCAGTTTTTTGCTCCTTCTGCCCTACCTGGGCAACATTATCAATGTGGCGTTGCGTATCTGGGTGTTTTTAGTGGTGCTGGTGGCTGTCAGCGCATTGTATCAATTCAATTTTTGGGAAGCGTTGGTCGTTGCAGTTTTGGGCTGGATACTGATTGAGTTTGTGACGCACCTGAATTTCTTGCATATCGAACAGCTAGAGGATTGGGTGTGGCGCGTCACCACCGGCACCCGCCAAGAATTGGAACCTCAAGAAGTCGTCGATCATTACGTCGAACTGTCCAAACAGTCGGTTTCAGATGCGATGGCGGAGCGCAAGCAAAATGGAGGGGCGCCATGAACTTCGTTATCGGTTCGGCAGTAATTTTGGCGGGGATCGGAGCCCTCCTGCTGTTTCTCATGGCCCTGCTCTCTCCCTTTGAAGCGATGGGCT
>DUEF01000334.1 GCA_011176555.1 Caldilineae bacterium | reverse complement strand
GGGCTCACGGGCCCACGTTTTTGTGCGTAGACTCAGAAAACGCATTCACCAACGATCCATCCAACCCCTCTGCTGTTACGGCTCCCTAAGTCTTGCACTGGCGAGCGCCGTACGGAAAGGAATTTGCCATGTACGCAGTTATCAAATCTGGCGGTAAGCAATACCGCGTGGAAGAAGGCGAAGCCTTCGAAGTCGAACTACTCAAGAAAAACGAAGGCGAAAAGATCACATTCGATGAGGTCTTGCTGGTGGGCAATGGCGAGAACGTCAGCGTAGGACAACCAACCGTGGACGGCGCGTCTGTCACAGCGACCGTCATGGGACGCGTCAAGGGCCCCAAGGTCATCATCTTCAAACACAGCGGGCGCAGCACCTACCGCCGAAAGACCGGCCATCGTCAGCATTACACCCGTCTGCGCGTCGACAGCATCAGCGCCTGAGGCGCATTCACGAGAATTAGGAGAATCAATCATGGCTCATAAAAAAGGTGGCGGTTCCAGCCGCAATGGTCGCGATAGCCAATCCAAACGCCTCGGCGTCAAGCGCTTTGATGGCGAATTGGTGACCTCTGGCTCCATCATCGTTCGTCAGCGTGGCACGAAAATCAACCCGGGCGAAAATGTCGGCCTGGGGCGAGATCACACTTTGTTCGCCACCATCGACGGCTACGTCAAATTCGAGCACGAAACCCGCGACAAGAAGCGCGTCAGTGTTTATGCAGAACGAGTTGTTTGAGACTACACATCAGGGTGCTGTAAGATCAGCCCCACCGACTAAGAGGTTATCAACATGAGAGCAGGGATTCATCCCACTTATTATCCAGAGGCCAAGGTGACTTGTTCCTGCGGCAATACCTGGACTACCGGTTCAACCAAACCCGAGATCCACACCGACGTGTGTTCGGCCTGCCATCCCTTCTTCACCGGTGAGCAGCGCATCGTCGATACCGCCGGACAGGTGGATCGCTTTATGAAACGCCTGCGCAGCAAAGACGAAATCCGGGCGAAAGTGCGCTCCGAGGCCGAAGTTCGCAAGGCCAAAGAGGAAGCGGCCCGCAAGGCTCGCGCTCGCGGTGAAAAAGTGGCCAAGAACTAGCATCGCAAGCAGAAAATCCACACAGCAGGAGCCCCACCAGGTTCCTGCTTTTTCTTGTCCAAATGCCAGGATAGCTGCTAACGACACTTTTCCTTTATCCACAGATTTCACAGATTGAAATAAAAATACACACGCCAGGGAGGAGGCGACCATGCCTGATCGTCATTTACGGCCCAGTAGCGGCTGGGTGGAAGTCATTTGCGGTTCGATGTTCAGTGGCAAGACAGAGGAATTGATCCGCCGTTTGCGGCGCGCGGTCATCGCCCGACAGCGGGTGCAACTTTTCAAACCGGCTGTCGATGATCGGTATGGCGTTTCTACAGTCGCTTCACATAACGGCATGAAGTGGGAAGGCATCGTTGTGGGTGGCGCTGAGGAAGTGCTCGAGAAAGTCGAGCCTGAGACCACGGTTGTCGCCATCGACGAGGTGCAGTTTTTCGATTCCGGCGTCGTGGATGTCTGTAACGTCCTGGCCCAGCGCGGGTTGCGCGTGATCGTAGCGGGGCTGGACACGGATTTTCGCGGTGAACCCTTCGGCCCCATGCCCACGCTGATGGCGCAAGCGGAGAGCGTGCGAAAACTACATGCAATTTGTATGCAGTGCGGAGGCGAGGCCAGTCGCACCCAGCGATTGATCGATGACCGCCCTGCTTATTACGATGATCCGATCGTGCTGATTGGCGCCAGCGAATCGTACGAAGCCCGTTGCCGCGCTTGCCATGCTGTGCCCAGGCGGGGTGATTAGCAACGTTCAAGCGGTTTGGACGCTTACTTGGGCGATAGTCGGTCGAGCAGGGCTTGCAGGTCGGGGGGGAGCGGGCTGACAAGGTCGAGTGAAGCGTCATCGGCCGGGCGCAGAAAATGCAGGCGATGGGCGTGCAAGAAATGACGTCCGAGCTTGTAGGCATCCCGGCGGGGACCATAAACGACATCGCCGACCAGGGGATGGCCAATCGAGGCGAAATGCACCCGGATTTGGTGCGTGCGACCAGTGAGGGGATGGGCGGCGACCAGGGTTGTCGTCCCGTAATAGGCTTCAACCGTGAATTCGGTGATGGCCTCGCGCCCTTTTTCAGCCGACGTGACGGCCATGCGTTTGCGCTGGCGGGGATGGCGGCCGATGGGGGCGTCGATGCGGCCCTCTCGCTGTTCCAATTGCCCGATCAACAGCGCCAGGTAGGTTTTATCGATGGTGCGATTCTTGAATTGCGCTTGTAGATGGCGATGCGCCCGATCATGCTTGGCGACCAGGATGATGCCGGAGGTGTCTTTGTCCAGCCGGTGAACGATGCCCGGCCTCTGTACTCCCCCCACCCCTTGCAGGTCGGGACAGTGGTGCAGGATGGCATTGACCAGGGTTCCCGTTTCGTGGCCCGGCGCGGGGTGCACGACCATCCCCGCGGGTTTGTCCACGGCGATCAGGTCATCATCTTCGTAAAGGATGGTGAGAGGGATCGCCTCTGGTTCGACTGTTGTCGGCGCGGGCGCAGGAATGGTAACGCTGATGGAGTCGCCGGGATTCAGTCGTTGCGATGGCTTGGCGGGGCGCTGATTCACCAGGACTGCGCCCTCTTTGATCCAGCGCTGGATCTCGGCGCGGGAGCGCTCGGGAAGCTGTTCGGTGAGGTAGCGGTCCAGGCGCTCGCCTGGTTGGTTGACGTTGAGTTCGGTGGGCATGAGGCAGAGGGAAAATCGTAACGACTAAGCTGCCACAGAGGAAAACATACTTCCTACACTGATCATTCAGGGGATTTCTCCTCCCGCTGGTCGTCGAAATGACGTACTTCTTCAGGGCAGTTACGGAAAATCAATACAAAAAACGCCGGGCGTGAGGGCCTCGGCGTCTCGAAAAGCAGTGCCAGGTTCTCAGATCAAGCTTGGTCGGGGATGGAATTCTCTTCGGCCTTCTGCCTGCGCTCTTCAAGTAGCATGTAGATGGCCAAAAGGATGGTGCCGACGACGAGGGCGCTGTCTGCCAGGTTGAAGGTGGCGAAATTAAAAACGCCGGGAACACGGAAACTTATGAAATCGATGACGTGGCCGTAGGCCAAACGGTCGTAAAGATTCCCCGCAGCGCCGCCGAGCATGAGTCCCAGGCTGATGTTGACAAACGTCGAGCTATGGCCCCGGCGGAAACTGTAGACGAGGATAGCGACTACGGCGACAGCCGCCACGATCTTAAATATCTCACCGCCCCCGCGAAACATGCCAAACGACACACCGGTGTTGGTGGTATGGAAAACAGTGAGGTAGGGGGCAAGCGCAGAAATCAGCGTCCGGCCTTCGTAGAGGTTCAGATTATCGAGCACCCAGGTCTTGCTCAAACGGTCGAGAAGCAGCACCACTGCGCCGACGGAAAGGACGGTGAGTATGGATCGTGTATGAGTAGTCAAGCGCTGTATCCTCGGGAATTGTGGTTGTGATTGAATGCTCCCTGCTCGAACGCTTTCGGCCCCGGGGCCGTGCTGCTAGACACCTCACGTTTGCGCTGGCATTTCAGGCAGTACCGGGCGTCGGGCAGGGCCTTAAGACGGGCAAAATCGATTGGTTCGCCGCAGCCTTCGCAGTAGCCGTAGCTGCCATTGTCGAATTTCTCGAGCGCGCGGTCGACTCGTTTGAGCCGGTGCTTTGCTTGCCTGAGCAGGGCCAAATCGCTCGCCTGATCATAGGCGGCGGTGGCGTCATCGGCTAGGTGGTTGCTTGATCCGATGTCGGTGTACTCGACTTGCTCGAAGTAGGCCAGATCGGCCAGCAGTTTTTTTCGTTCTTTTTCAAGTAGGCGTTGGAGACGGGCGTCGTCGCGTGTCATATCCAGCCTCTGTCTAAGTTTTGCAGGCCCTGGCTTGCAGGGCGCTGCTGTGAGAGGACATTTGCAGGGCGTGCTTTGATGATGGGAAAGTCCGTGCTTGATTGGCGGTCAGGGGAAGCGTTATTGACTGTGTAGTGCTATTGTAACGCGAGTGCTTGATTTTGCAAATCAGCGTCTTAAGGGCATGGAGGGTCGGGACGGCTACAGCTTTCTTCCCGATCAAAGTGTAAGGTGCGCTTGCCTTTCTGGCTTGACGTTCAGTCGCCGTTAAGCTTACGCTTGCCATACGAAGGGGACGCCAGTTTGGCGGGCAGCCCGTTTCGGCATTATAGTAGGTGCGATCCCATCATGCGAATCGTCATCCAGCGCGTAAGCGAAGCTTCAGTCACCGTCGCAGACCAGATCGTGGGCGAAATCGGCCCCGGTTATGTGGCTCTGGTCGGCGTTACCCATGATGATGGCCGCCAGCAGGCCGAATGGTTGGCGCGCAAAGTAGCCGGACTTCGGCTTTTCGAGGATGAACAGGGCCGCACCAATCGCTCCCTGGCCGATGTCGGCGGCGCTGTCCTGGTTGTCTCGCAGTTTACGCTCTACGCCGATGCTCGCAAAGGCCGTCGCCCTTCCTTCACCAAGGCCGCCCCGCCCGATCAGGCTGAACCCTTGATCGAATACTTCATCGAATGTTTACGCGCGGAAGGCGCACAGGTGGCGACCGGCGTCTTTCGGGCGCACATGCAGGTGTCGCTGATCAACGATGGCCCCGTCACGCTCATCCTCGACCGTTAGCCGTCCTTAATCAACGGATTGAGAAAGGAACGGATTCTTGTCTGCGGATTGAGACCCCATTTTCGCAAGTCATGTCGAAGCGAAGCGAGACATCCCCTTGCAATCAGCGAGATTCGTTCCGGGACGATCAACAAGGAGCTCCCCCATGACCTGGCTAAAAAATTTATTCAACCCTGCACCGCCATACCCGCCCTCTGATTCTCCCCCAGCTCTGGCCGCAGAATTGATCGAAGCGGAGGCGATGGCGGCTGAATTGGATGATTATCTGCTGGGCGACCGCCTCTTCCGGCAGATCGTGGTGGAAACGCCGGCCGGGACGCGCAGGCCCAAGATGACGCTGGGCTGCCTCTGGGAGCGCATTCAGCATCTGCAAAACGCCGCCGACCTGGGTCCGCAAGATCGGAAACGCCTCGCGGCCGTGCAGGAGGCCTGGGACACCGCCCGACGGCTCTACCCCGACCAGTTCAAGCGCAAGTTGCGTCGTGAGTTGGACAGCTACCTCAAGAACTGGCGGTACTATCTCGAACAACGCGCGAGCGACCCCGACCGGTGGGAAGCAGACCTCCAGGCCGAGTTGAGAAACCGCAGGCGGGTGGAACTGGTGTTGCGTTTGCTAGGCCCCGACGCTCCCTACGGTTTATTGGAGGACTTGGAAACCCTCGAACAAGACCTTGACATAAACGTTACCCAAAAGGATGAATCATGACTGATACGACTGATGCGACTTACAAATTCATTGTCGCTGCATTCCCGCATGAAGACAGCGCTAGCCTGGCCCTGGAGTCTCTCCTCGCCGCACGAAAAGCTGAACAGATTTCGTTCGAGGATGCGGCGGTGATTCGTCGCAGCGAGGACGGCAAGCTACACATCAAGGACATCGAGGAGATGAGCCCCGGGCGAGCGGCGGCGATTGGCGGCGCGATTGGCGCGGCCATCGGTTTGCTGGCGGGACCGGCCGGCGTTGTCGTCGGCGGCGCCACCGGCGCCTGGATCGGCGGCATTGCCGCGGCTACCACTGACACCGGCTTTCCTGATGTCGATTTGAAACTGATCGGCGAACTGGTAAAGCCGGGATGCTCGGCCCTGGTCGCATTGACCTCACCTGAGCATGCGGATGCTTTGGAACGTATGCTCGTCTCCGCCGGCAGTCGCTTGTTGACCGATTCCGATGTCGAAGGCGCTCAGGATGCAGAGATCGAATGCGGTGACGATGAGGCGGACGAGCCCGATGCGCGGGCAGCGGAAGATTTGTAGCGGTTGGTAGGCCGGTAGCGCGAAGTATTTCTCTCTGATTGCTCACGAGAGCGGCCGTCAGAGTCAAAACATCCGCAGCTTTCCCAGCCCCCTGATTCGCTTCCCGATCATCCCGCCTAGCATCGACCCTGGCAGGATCGTTACGGTCATCAAGGCCACGGCTATTTCATCGCTGAATTTGCTGCCTTGCATAGGCCTGCCTCGTAATCGGAAGAGGAGCGCGTCGGCGGAATTTCCCAACAAATTGCCCATCGTGATCATGTGGATGTAGACGATGATGTCGCGGGCGATGTCCGGGCCGTAGTATGCTTGCATCTGGCGTCGGGCGTCGGGGACCGGTCTTCCCTCTTGCTCGGCGAAATGCTGGGCGAAGGCGATGGCCACTGTTTGTTCTGGGGGAAGATGTCCGAATTCACCAGCGTACATGCGTTGCAATTCCGCTTCATCGATGCCAACTGCGAGCGCCTGGCGAGCATGAAAGTAATCGCAATAGCGGCAACCGTTGACATGGGTCACAGCCAACATAATTCGCTCTGCAAAAGCTTTGTCAACCCGGCCAGCGCGATGGGCCGCGCGTATATCCTCCAGGTGCCGGAGCATCCAGGCGATGTCAGCCATGAGTGTTTTAGGTGTGTAGGTGCGTTTGGATGGGACGGGTGGAAGTTGTGAGCTTGGGGTCATCCCGCCGATTGTAGCTTGCCCGTCCGAACGGAGTCAAAAACTCCACACCCCCGACTAATTCAATTGCCAGAAGTTG
>DUEF01000333.1 GCA_011176555.1 Caldilineae bacterium | reverse complement strand
TATCAACCACAGAAGCTTTCATCGTAAGATCATCATACAGGGACGCGCCGACATTGTCAATGAACCCAGCGGACGCATCCATTCACGTCACGCCGCCCGGCACGGGTTTCATCGTCCTAAAACCTGACGCGCGCCTCCCGCCCCGTCCCCCCAGCGCCGCACACAACATGTGGCCCCATCTTCCTCATCCCCCCAACCGATTGCATCGTCCGTGCATCGAAACAGCCGAAGCTCAGTGCACAAGTGGTTTGACGACGTAGCCAGGCAGGCTTATAATCGTATCATCATTCCTCTTGGAGCATTCAATGATCGAAGTCAACATAGATAGCATACGCATCAGCCTGATGTCTCAACATCGCGTGGTTGTGCTACGTGAAAAAGATTCAGACCGCTATTTACCCATTTGGATCGGCGCGCCCGAAGCGGATGCCATCACCTTACGGCTGCAAGGCGTTCAAGTGGAACGCCCCCTCACACACGACCTTTTGGCGCACACGATCCGCGCTCTGGGAGCGGAAGTGCTGTATGTGGAGGTCAGCGAATTACGATCCGACGTCTTCTATGCGGAAATTGTGTTGGAATTTAACGAGCGTGAATTGCGGATCGACGCCCGCCCCAGCGACGCCATCGCCCTGGCCGTGCGCGCCGAAGTGCCTGTGTACGTATCAGAAAACGTGATGGATGAGGCAGGGCGCACGCCCGACAAAGACCTCACCGCCAGCATCCTGGAAGGAAAAGACACTGATGAAAGTGACATTGGCGATGAAGACCTGGGCGTCTTCGCCGAATTCATCGAAGGTCTGGACTTGGACGATCTGGGCGCTGAGAACTGACCCGTAATAGCGCTCCAATTACCATCCCCGCTCAACGACGCCTGCCCGCCAGGCGTCTCTTTATCTACGCCCCCGCTAACGCACCCTGCCCCGATTTCCGCCCGATTTTGCTATGAGCGCCCCGCCAGATAAAAACATCCCCAGCAACATCGAAGCCGAAGAAGCCCTGCTCGGCTCCATCCTCATCGATCCTGATGTCATCGTCCAGGTGGCGACGGTCGTCCAGCCCAAAGACTTCTATGTGCAACGGCATGGTTGGATTTACGACGCCATGCGCTACTTGCACGACCAGCGCCAGCCCGTCGATTTCCTGACCGTCACCGATGAGTTGGAACGTCGCAGCCAACTGAGCGATGTCGGAGGCGCTGCCTACATCAGTTCGTTGGTTAACGTCGTCCCTTCTTCGGTGCATGCGCATCAATACGCCCAGATCGTCCAGCGCACATCGACGCTGCGCCAATTGATTCACGCCGCCGGCGAAATCGCCCGCAAAGCCTACGACGAATCGCAGGAAGTCGATGCGGTCGTTAACGAGTCGGAAGAACTGATTTTCGCCATCTCAGAGGGCAGGCTAGAGCGAGATCTGGTGGGGATCAATAAAATCATGCGCGCAGTGATGGATGAGCTGGACGATCTACACAAGCGCAAGGGTGAGGTTTTAGGGGTTCCCATGGGCTTTCGGGATTTGGACAAAATGCTGGGCGGGCTTCAGGACAATGACCTCATCATCATCGCCGCACGCCCCGGCATGGGCAAGACCAGTCTCGCCCTGACGATGGCGCTCAATGCGGCCAAATACCATCAAAAATGCGTGGCCATCTTCAGCCTGGAAATGAGCAATGAACAATTGGTGCAACGCTTGCTTTCTCAAGAGACGCGCATCAACTCGCAACGCCTGCGCCTGGGACAGATCCGGGAAGAGGAATGGGGCAGACTGGCCGAAGCCTCGGCCATGCTAAGCGAAACCGCCATCTACATCGACGACAGCGCCGCCATCACGCCTTTCGAATTGCGCACCAAAGCCCGCCGTTTGCATGCACAAAACGCCATCGATCTCCTTATCATCGATTACATGCAACTCATGCACGGCGGAACCCGCTCGGAGAACCGCGTACAGGAAATCAGCCTGATCTCTCGCTCGCTGAAGCAATTGGCGAGAGAGTTGCGCATTCCTGTGGTGGCGCTCTCCCAGCTCAGCCGCCAGGTAGAAAGCCGCGCCGACAAGCGCCCGCAATTGAGCGATTTGCGGGAGAGCGGTAGCATCGAGCAAGACGCGGACGTCGTCATGTTCATCTACCGCGAAGATCAGTACAAAGAGGACTCCGAACGCCAAAACATCGCCGAGATCATTGTCTCCAAACACCGGCACGGCCCCACCGGCAGTGTTGATCTCTATTTCGAGAAAGACTTTACCACCTTCCGTGAGATGATCATGATCGAAGAAGCCATGAAGGTAGTCTGATGACCCAAACATTGCGCGGGTTCTCGGGCTTCGTCGCTGGCAAGACCCGCTTCACAACCATCCCCAACGACTTCTTCAGCGAAGTCCTCCCCATCGTCGACGATCTCGCCGAACTGAAAGCCCTGCTCTACACTTTTTGGCGGCTTGGCCAAGGCGAAGGCGACACCCGCTACCTGCGCCTGAATGACGTTTTGGTCGATTTCGTCTTCCTCGAAGGCCTGGCCGCATCGCCAGAGGAGCAGAAGAAGATCGCCAGCGACGCCTTTGCACGCGCGGCCCAACGCGGCGTGCTGCTCCAAGTGACGGTCAAACGCGGCGGAGAGGATGAAATCTGGTATTTTCTCAATTCGCAAAAGGGCCGCGACGCCGTCGCCCGCCTGCGCCGCGGCGATTTCAAGCATTTGATGCACGATATCGATGATGTTGTCGTCGGTCTCGAAAAAGAACGCCCCAACATCTTCTTACTTTACGAACAAAACATCGGCATGGTCACCCCCATGCTCGCGGAAAAACTGCGTCAGGCCGAACGAGACTATCCCGAAAACTGGATACGAGACGCTTTCAGCCTGGCCGTCGAACGCAACATACGCAACTGGGCCTACATCTCTCGCATTCTTCAGGACTGGGCGGAACATGGCAAAGACCAACCCTCGCAAACTGGCCGAGCTCTTACCACAGACACCAGAACTCCCCTTGAATCAAACGATGAAGAAGTTTTCATCCTCGAATAGCGACGATGACTCCGTTTGCCCACTTTGCATGGGGTTAGGATTCATCAAAAAAGATGTGCCGGTCGGACATCCAGACTTCGGTAAGGCCATTCCTTGCTCTTGCATCGCTCCGAAAATTCAGGAAACCAGACGCCGACAAATGAACGCGCTGGGCGCTCTGGAAATGTTGAATGAGATGACATTCGACAATTTTCGCCCCGATGGAGTGGCCCTACCATTCGAACGCCAACGCACGCTACGAGCCGCCTATGAGGCCGCCCGCAGCTTCGCTGCGCAACCCAATGGCTGGCTCCTGCTCACCGGCAGTTTTGGCGTGGGCAAGACCCACCTGGCAGCGGCCATCGGCAACGAAGTCACCAATCGCGGCGGCCAACCCATCTTCGTTCTGGTTCCCGACCTGCTCGATCACCTCCGCTCCAGCTTCAGCCCCGCCAGCGACGAACCCTTCGACGAATTATTCGAACGGATGAAGGACGCCCCCTTGCTCATCCTCGACGATCTCGGCGCCGAAAGCCCCACCTCTTGGGCCAAGGAAAAACTGTTTCAACTCCTCAACCATCGTTACCTGAGGCGCCTGCCCACCGTCATTACCAGCAATCGCCCCACTGAAGTTTTCGAGCCCCGGCTCCGTTCTCGCCTGATGGACTATGATCTGGTGGTGCACATGCACATTCTGGCGGCGGACTACCGCGGCGGCGGCTATATCGATCACATGGTCGAACTCAGCGAATTGGACCTGCACGCCGATCAAACTTTCGAGACGTTCAGGGTTCCATCTGGCGGACGCGAGGAGGTGCGCCAAAACCTTGTCGCCATCCGCAACGCCGCCCTGGATTTCGCCCAGCAACCACAAGGTTGGATCGCCTTTTTGGGGCGCTCGGGCGTGGGGAAAACGCATCTAGCCGCGGCCATCGCCAATCACGTACGCCTGTCACAGCCGCAGGTCTTGTTCATCTCCATTCCCAGGCTGCTGGATCACCTCCGCAGTTCTTTCTCGCCCCACAGCACCTTACCTTACGACATCCGCTTCGAACAGATCAAACAATCGCCCTTGTTGGTACTGGATGATCTGCGCGCCCAGGCCACCTCGCCTTGGGCCGCGGAAAAAATGTTCCAGCTCATCGACTACCGTTACCTCACGCGCCGCCCCACCGTTTTCACCCTGAGCGCTCAAGGCGGTGATCTGAAAGAGCTCAGCGCGGCTGATCCCCGCATCGCTTCACGTCTTAGTGATGAAAGCATCTGCCAGTTGTGTCGCCTCAAGTCGTCAGGTCGGTCGCGTGGTCGCCAAATGGCATTGGGAAACAATCGCTAAGAAACCGCCAACAAGTGGCTTTCGCCAAAATGGGGCGGCCCTCCTCAGATACGCGACGCTGCGTAGCAACAATCCTCAACGCCAGCTCCACCGAAATAGGCATTCGTCAACCGTTGCTTTCACCGACCCATTTCGGTCTCAATTTTCTCCGCCCATCCCAATAATTTCTCATCCTCCATCCATTTGCCCACCATTTGCAAGCCCAGGGGCAGGCCGTTGCGGGTGAAACCGGCAGGCAGGGTGACAGCAGGCAGACCGAGATAGGTCCAGGGTAAATTCATGACCGGATCGCCGGTCGAACCAATCCCTTCTGGCGCGGGGCCGGGAGCGGCGGGGCATATCCACAGATCGATGTCGTGCACATCCATCACGTGCTCCACCTCCTCGCGCAGCACCGGTTGCATATCGCGGATGTCGGCTGCTTCTGCGGGATCGACTTGCTGGCCCTCGCGGATGAGCGCGGCGGTGCGCGGCCGGTACAAATCTTCATATTCGGCGAACCACTGCGCCTGCTCCTGTGCGAATTCATAGGCGATCAATGCCCGATGCCGGCGATTGATCTCGTCGATGTCGGGGAAGAGGGGTTGGCGGATAACCACATAGCCTGCCCCCGCCAGACGCATCACCTGTTCCTCGAAGGCCGCCAGGGCTTCGTCCGACGCCTGGGCCAGGTACGGGCCTGCGGGCACGCCGAGCACCGGTTTGCCCGCCGCCAGGTAAGGCTGCCAGTCCGCGCATGTCACCGAGGCCGCAAGCTGCATGCCCGCTACATCTTGGGTGAATAGGCCCACGTGGTCGGCGGAGCGGGAGAAAAAGAGCAGGCCCTCGGGCGGGATGCGGTTGTAGGTCGGTTTGAAGCCGACGATGCCGCAAAAGGCGGCGGGGCGAATCACCGAGCCGATGGTCTGTGTGCCCAGCGCCAGGGGGGTGATCCCGGCCGCCACCGCTGCCGCCGACCCGCTACTGGACCCGCCCGGCGTGTGCGCCAGGTTGTGCGGATTGCGCGTGGGGCCAGGCTCGAAGAAGGCGAACTCGGTGGTGACGGTCTTGCCCAGCACCAGAGCGCCGGCCGCACGCAAAAGCGCCACGCTGTCCGCTTCCGGTCCGGCGAGGGCTGCCGGCGGGAGTTTGGACCCCGCCCGGGTTTCAAAGCCATCTGCCTGGAAGATGTCTTTGACGCCGATGGGGATACCGAACAAGATCGGACGCTCATTGGCTTCGGGATAGCGTCGCAGTAGCTCCTGAGCTTCGCTCAGCAGGCGGGCGCGGCGGTCTGGTTCGGGGAGCAGCGCCTGGACTTTGGGCTCCACAGCGTCGATGTGGTCGCACAGGCGGTTGATGTAGCCGAGCAGGTCGGTCTGGCCGCTACGCAAACCGGCAGCAGTCTGGGCGAGAGGGGCGGGACGGAGGAGGGAGTTGTTCATGTTTTCGGTCGGGAGATAAGTGGAAGAAGTGGTTGAGAAAGATGTTGGGTAGTGGGTATTGGATATTTTCCACTAAAACGGTGGATTCGCCAATATCCAATATCCACTATCCAATACCCGCTGTCAAAAAACCGGTCATCGCATCCCGTCCGGACGTGGCGCCGATACGGAGAATGCGGGCGCCGGCGTGAAGGATGGCGCTTTTGTCGTTGGCCGCCAGGGCGGTGACGAGATCGTGCCAGGGTTCGGCGAAATGGCCGCGGGCGGCGTGGATCAGCCAGGCGCGGCTGAGGCGGGTGGTGCGGGGCGCGGCGGTTTGGGCGATGTGCTGACAGAGGTCGGGCGCAGTCCAAGCGGCCGGGAGCAGCGCCGGTTCGAGCCAGATGCGGGCCATGAATCCCAGCAAAAAATCATCTCCGGCCGGCGTCAGCCCCGGCCCCAGCCCGGCCAGCAATTCTGTCCCCCGCGCGATGTCGCTCTCCCGCCCGGCGCGCAGCCCCGCCAGCAAGTATTCCGCCCCCTGCAGTGCTCGCTCGGCAGTAAGACCTGTCAGGTTTGCGAAACCGGACAGGTCTGCCGCGCGAAGCGCGTTCCAGGCGTCGGCAGTGATGGGCGTATGCGTCTGCGGCAGGGCCGGATTCCACGCCCGCGCCCCCGCCAAATCGACCGAAAAACGTCCGAACGCCAAACTGTCACCCCGCCATTGCACTCGCCCGCCCACTTTCAGCCCTGCGAACGACGCTGGTCGGGCCAACACGATATGAAAGGGGCCATTGCCAACGGTCGGATGCACCAGAGCCACGACATCGCCCTGCTCGGAGATGAGATTGCAAACCCGGCGATGCAGGCTGAGGATGCGGAGAGGCGTGGAGGCGAGAGGGCGAGAGGGCGAGGGGGCGAGGGTTTGGCTGAGGGACGCGGCGGATATTGGATATTGGGTATTGGTATTGGGGCGTGGGCGCTGTCGCGGAGCGCCAATATCCAATACCGAATACCCAATACCCGATTTCACTAGATCACCCCATCCTCTCGCATGGCGGCAATTTCTTCAGCGCTATATCCCAACTCCCACAAGATATCATCCGTATGCTGGCCCAGGGTGGGCGGGGGCAGGCGGTAGGTGGGCGGGGTGGCGGAAAGGTGCATGGGATTGCCCAGCACGCGGATGTCACCGGCGGTGGGGTGCTCCATTTCCACCACCATGCCCCGCGCCAGGATGTGCGGGTCGTTCAGGATCTCGTCCACCTCATTGATCGCGCCGCAGGGGATGCCGATGGCGC
>DUEF01000332.1 GCA_011176555.1 Caldilineae bacterium | reverse complement strand
TATTGGGTATTGGATATTGGGTATTCTGCACGCCGCTCTGCGAATATCCAATACCCAATACCAAAATTTACTGCTACCCCTGCGACGCGGCCACCAACTTGCGCACGAGCCAATTCTTGAACTTGCGCCAGGGGGCGATTTTGTCGCTCAGCGCCAGGAAGAAGAGCACACCCGCAACGACATACGCGGGCCAGCCGCTGTTCAGGACGATGGCGAGGACGAGAACGACGGTCGCCAGGGCCAGGCGAAATAGCCGGGCGTTGCGACTCATGCCGGGGATGCTGGTGGCGCTCTCCGTCAGGGCCGCCTCGAAGATCCCCGCCAGATCCGCCCGCCCCAATGCGCCCGTTCGCCGCCCCAACTCCTTCCCGTTTCGGTAGACGATGGTGGTGGGCAAGCCGAGCACGCTCAGGGCCTTGACCACCGGCTGGGATTCATCCGCATTCAATTTGTACACTTCGATCCTGCCTGCGTACTGCGTCCCGAGTTCATCCAGGATCGGTTCCATGCGGCGACACGGGCCGCACCATGGCGCCCACACATCCACGATGATGGGTTTGTCGCTCTGTTCGATATGCTTGAAAAAGGCTTCTGGGGTCATAGTTTTGGTTTATCCGTTCAAACTAAGTGGATCGATATGATCGACTTCAAAGCGTGTAACCGTCAGTTCTGCTGGCGCCCGGCAATACGCGCAACGTCCCGAGTCCAACTGGTAAATGTGGGATCGTAGTTGTGTTGAAATGAATGAACTCATCGATGTTTCAGGCGTCCGCAAATGTATCGGGAAATTGCTGTAGCGTCAGCTTCGCCCGTACGCATTCTATCCCGCTAAACGTCGCTCCGGCACCGGGACCAGGAACACCGGCGCTGTGGTCTGCCTCACCACCCGATCCGCCACACTTCCCACCATCATCCGTCCCATCCGGCTCCTGCCGTGCGTGGCCATCATGATCAGGTCCGCCGCTTCCGTTTCGCTCACGGAGACGATGGTGCGCGCTGGCCCTGAGCCCGTCACCATCGACTCGGCCGATAGTCCGGTAGCTTGCAGTGAGATCGCCACTTCATCTAAATAATGACGGAGTTGGGTCTGTTCTTCCTCCGATTCTACGGTTTCCGGCACCGAGAGCAGTAGAATCGTACTGCGGTAGCGCTGGGCGATGGTGCGTGCATAGGGCAACACCTCTTCCGCCTCCACCGAACCGTCGAGCGAAACCAGCAGGCGCTTGAACTGGCTGCTGCGACTGCGCCAGATGTCGGTGGGGCGCACGAGGAGGATAGGCCTGGTGGCAAACTGGATCACTTCATTGGCCACACTGCCGATCAAAAAACGTTCTAACCCCGACCTGCCGCTGGTGCTCATCACGATCACATCCATCCGGCCATCGCTGGCGAGGTTGACGATTTCATCGGCGATATGCCCGCTAGTGACGTTGGTGTTCACCTGCAGTCCGCTGTTGTACAGCAGCGCTTCGATCTGTCCCAGGTACTCTTCCCGTTCCAGGGTTCCGCCTCGCATGGACTGGGGTCTGCGTGGTTGCAGGGGCAGCAAGGAGCGCGGGGGTTCGGCCGGCTCCACTGACATCAGGGTGAGGCGGGCGCCGAAGGTTTGGGCGAGTGATTGCGCCACCGGCAGCGCTTGTTCGGCAAAGGCTGAACCATCCAGTGGCAGCAACACATGTTCGAGGCTCCTGGTCTCGGTGTGTTCGGGGTCGTCCTGGAAGGGTTGCAGGTAGCGTCGTTCGGCCACCAAGCGCCCCAGTTTGTCCTCGACCGGCGTGGGATCGCCCAACCGCCGTCGGAAGATATCGAAAGTGAAATAGAGGATGGGAATAAACAGTAGGTAGGTCCAGGCGCCCTCGGTGAAGCGTTCGTAGAAAATGATGAGAGTGGCCCCGGTTGTAAGGATAGCGGCGATAATGGTTCCCGCCAGGGCGGCGGCGTGACCGAAATCAAACTGCTCGCCCAGATGCCGCAGCAGGCGCTTGGTCGCCGCCCAGCCGGTCATGCTGAGGAGGATGAATACGCCTGCGGCGTAGATGGCCAGGTAGGTCTCCTCGTGCGTGCCGAAGAGGAGGAAACAGAGGGCGACGATGGCCACTTCGATCCACACCGGCTTGTCGGCCACGTCGAAGCGGTTGCGCTGGCCCAAAATGGCGGGGATGTAGTGGCGGTATTTGAGCCCGAGGGCCAGGTTTTGCAGGCCCTGGGCGCTGGCCGCCGAAGCCGAGAGCAGCACGGCCACCCCCACCAGGGTGCCGATGTAGGGCAGCGGGGCCGGCAGAAGCTGATCCATGGTCTGAGTGAAAACCGAGACGTGGGGGTTGGTGGGGTCGGAGAGATCGAAGATGGCCGGGCCCACGATCAGCATGGTGACGCCGGTGGTTCCCATGATGATCAGCAGGCTGCCGAAGGCTTTGCGGCTCTTTTCCGCGGGAGGGCCATCGTAGGCCGCCACCAGATTGGCGAAGATCTCGATGCCGGTCATCACGGCCAGGATGCGGGCGTAGCCGCCAAACGTGTAGCCGATGTACCCGGGCGTGAACGCGGCGAGATCGAAGTGCGGCAGGCGGAAGCCCAGTTTCCAGATGGTGGCGAAAACCATCACCCACAGCAAGATGAGAACGCCTGCTGTGGCCGGACCAAATGCCCTCGCCGCCATTTTGGGGCCGCGATTGACCAACCAGCCGGTGAGCACGCTCAGGACGATGGCGACCAGGGTGCGGTATTGGATGCCGGCCAGGCTTTCGTTCAAAAACGGGAAACGGTCGGCGATAAAAGTGACCAGCGCCGCCATGCTCACCAGGAAGGTCAAAGTATATTCGATAAAGGTGATGCTGGCGTTGAGTTTGACCGCCCAGCCGCCGAATTCCTCCTCGCTCAACCCGCTGCCCCCGCTGCCGTCCACCACCCAGGCCATCACCAGCCGGTACATGGCCGACACCATGGCGATGGTCATCACCACCAGCCATACGCTCGCGCCAAACGTGACTGACGCTACGCCCGCCACCACGATCAGCCGCAGGAATGGCCCAAAGACGTAGAGTGGCGAGGTGGCTGGATCACCGCCGCCGGCCAGTGCGCCTTCGAATGAGTTAGTTAGTTTCCGGGAGACGTGCGCCATGGGCAACTTCCCCTGTTGCGAACGTGATCGTCACGGTTCAGAACAAGAGAGTTATATCACATAAGTTGCTGTAGCTCCAATGGCGCGACCCGGTTCGGATCGAGGACCAGACTGAGCGCCTCATTTTTGCATTTGTCCACACATACGCCGCAACCCATGCAGGCGGACTCGTCCACGGAAATGACGAAGTCATCGTCTAGGGAGAGTGCACCGAATTGACAATACCTGGCGCATGTTTCACAACCGATGCAGTTGTCTGGCTCGACCAGCGCCACATAGCCCGAGGGGATGATCATGGGGATGCCGTTGCGCGTGGCTTGCATAGCGCCGCAGCAGCAGGCGCAGCAGTTGCAGATGGCGTAGAAGCGGCCCAGCATGGCGTCCTTGAAGTAAGCATGGTGCACGTGGCCCCGTTCATGTTCGGCGCTGAGGATGGAGATGGCCTCATCGCTGGTGATGGCGCGGGCCCGCTCTGGGTTGTGTTCGAGGATGAAGCCAGCGAAAGGTTCGCCTACGATCAGACAGACATCAAGGGGCAGGCAGGGGTCGGGGCGGGAGGCGCGGCAGGGGCAATCGAGCACGGCGATGTGATCGGGGTCGGTGAAGATGATGTCGCGCGCTTTTTCGAAGGGGATGACGTGCTCCAGGTTGGTGAGGCTGATATCCTGATCGACTGAAACCAGTTGCTTGGCCGCGTCCAACGTCACCACTTTGCCGTGGTAGCCGTTAGCGAAGGTCGGGCGGTTGGGAGCATCCTCTGGTGGGGAAGGCCTAAATCGGCTGAGCCAGGCAAGAATCGGGCCGAGAATGTGGGCCAGGCGCGACTCACCGACGCCTGTGCCGATGTACAGGTAGGGCCAACGAGCGTAGACGTAGCCGTGGATGAAATCCTTCCAGGAGTAATTTGGGGCGTGGCGAGCCTCCTCGATAAAGGCCCGGGTGGAGGGGGCGATGGGTGTGATTCGACGTTTCTCAGTCATGTTCGAGCTCCCCGATGGATGTATGTTTCTCTGATGATAACAGTGTACGGGAAACTCTAACTTGATGCTATGAGCTATGTCATATTGGGTGACCAAATTGTTAAAGACCGATGGCTTGAAGAATCCACAACGTAATCATTCCCACCGCGATCGTCGCCAAAACGTTTCCTGTTCGCCAGGCAATGAAGGCAGCCAGCAAGGCCGAAAGTAGGCGTGCATTGTGGATCGAGAGGTCAGGAGTTCCGTTGGGAAGCAACACTTCGGTGAAGATAATGGCTGTCAGCACTGCGGTGGGGACATAGCGCATGGCCTGGCGCATCCAAAGGGGTATCTTCAGGCGTGTATACAGCCACATGGGCGCTAGTCGGGTGAGATAGGTGACCAGACCCATGCCCAAGATGGTGAGGAAGGCCGTCGTCATGCTCTCCGCTCCATCCACACTCCGACCAGGATGCCACTGAGGGAGGCGATGAGCAATCCCAGTTTGTAGGGTAGATTGAATGACAGCACCGCCACAACGCCCGCTGTTAGGGCGGCGGCGATGTTCGGGCGATCCTGTAGTGCTGGGATGACTAGGCCGATGAATGTTAGCGCCAAAGTGAAATCGAGCGCCCACGTCGGCGGGATTTGCGCGCCCAATGCTACACCGACAATCGTGGTCAGTTGCCAGACTATCCACAGCGTCAACCCGCTCCCCAGGAAAAACCAGTGTTTGTGATCTAGAGCTTTGCTCTCATCACGATAATGGCCGATGGTCACGGCATAGGCTTCATCGGTCAACAGGTAGGCCAACAGCCATCGCCAGCGCAGAGGTAATCGCTGGAGATAGGGGGCCATGGAAAAGCTGTACAAGGCATGGCGCAAATTGACGACGAACGTTGTGAGAACAATGATGATCCCCGGAGTTCCCACGCCGAAAAGTTGTGCGCCGATGAACTGCGCTGAGCCGGCAAAAACCACGGAGGACATCGCTATGGCCAGGATTGGCGGCAAGCCGGCCGCTGTCGCCAGCACGCCATAGATCAAACCGAAGGGGGTGACGCCCAGGGTGACGGGCATCTCGGCTCTGATGCCTGCCAGCAGCTCCTGACGTGCAGAGGTCATCGGGTTAGGCCCGCCGCGCTTGAATCACCCCGCGCTTCCCGTTGACCAGCCAGTCGGGGTCTTGTTTTGGCAGTTGCTCGACCTGTTGTGCTGACAACCCGACAGCGTGTTCGCCTTTGAGTGTACGCAGCGCCACCATCGGCGCCGGAAAGTAGCGAACGACATAATCGAAGGGCGTGGTGTAGGGCCAGTGCGCGTCACCGTGCAAACGCCGGTAGTTGGCGTCTCCTTTGACGATGACCAGATCGTTGGCGGCCAGATCGGCCCGGAGATCATCAGGCAGTTGGAAATAGAAGAGGCTGGTGGGGTAAAACCAATGGGTGGAGAGACGCAAGCCGCCCGAGTTGAGATGCTGCTGAATGCGCCCCGCCAGCGCTCGGGTGCGTTCTTCTCCTCGTTCCATAACCTCGATGCCGTCGAATACATCCTGCGGCATGGTGTCGGAGACGAAATACGGTTGCGGTTTGAGATGGAGAGTGACACTGGACGCCAGGCGCTCGCTCAACAGAAAATCGGCCAGCGCCAGGTCCATGAGCAGCTCTGTGCCGGAATTGTCGCTGAGGAAGGCGATCTGTGCTGGCTCGACCTTTTGCAGGTGCTCCCAGACAGCTTGCGTGTCATCGACCAGCAGGTTCTCTCGCTCGGCTTCCTTACTGCGGTTACTGCCCAGATGCGCGGCCACAGGCAGGCTCAAATCGACCCGGTTTCCCCACAGACTGGCGTGCAATAAGCGCTCGAAGCGG
>DUEF01000331.1 GCA_011176555.1 Caldilineae bacterium | reverse complement strand
GTGGAGCGAAAAACCTGGTGGGGATGACGACTGATATGGACGAAGCGGGCGTCGGGGAACATTTCCAACAAGAGACGTATGCGCGCTGTGTGGGGCGGAGATTTCAGCACCGGGGGGCGGGCGTCGCAACAAGCCAGCTTCTTCAGGAAATCGATAAAAGACGCCTTCCATATCGCCACTTCCTCGGCGGAAACGTCCTGGAAAGTCAGATAGCGGTCGTAGTGTTGTTCTCGACGGGGGAACATCCAGGCCAGGGTCGGCGAACGCAAGCTCAGCACTGCCAGGGCGAACTCGTCCTCACCAGGGCTGTTGTAGGTGACCTGGACATTGTCCATGGCTCGCCGCTCCGCCTCCTCCCTGGCCATCTGCCTCTCCACCACCTCCGCCATGCTGAGAAAGATGTGGGGGAAAGTCACCTGGAAAAGATTGGGATAGGTGAAGCGCTCATCCTGAATGAGCAGGCTGTGCAGCAAGGTCGTACCGCTACGCCAATGTCCCAACACAAAGAGGGGTGGCTTAGTCTCCGCCTTTTCCACTTCCTCTCCGAACTGCTCGTCCTCCTTCCTCTTGAAGCGGGAATTGCGCAGACTGAGCAGCGTTACGGGCATCCAACGCCGCCAATACCGTCTGGAAACTGCAAAGCGATTATCGCGCAAGACGCGCCACCAATCGCGGAAGGTGAAGCCGACGAGAGAACCTACTTCACGCGTGTCCGTATCCTGCTTCATTGTTCGACCTGCTCCTTTGTTGGTTTTTCTGGGGTGATGGATGAAAAGTCGGCGGAGACCGGCGATTGAGCCAGACGAACGAGCAACTGCTTCAATTCCCGCATGCACTCGCCAGCCCACCGTTCGATGGTTTCCCGCCGATATTGCTCACGACTATAGAGCCAACGGATGTGCAATTCATCTTCGCTGACGATGGCGACGATGTACAACAACGCTACGCGTTCGCCATCGGGATTTTGCTCGGGACCGACCGATTCCTCTGCCATGCGTATGCGTTGGGGGAAAACCTGGCTGATCGTCTTCCGGGCCTGCGCTACGAGTCTGTTCCAGCGTCCCGACCATTGCGCCGGAAGGGCGGTGGATTCGGCGCTCTGCTTCTGGCCCCGCCCAAAATCGCCAAGATAGTTGAAGCTGACCAGGGGACGAGGGATGGCCTGCATCTGGCGACGGACAGCCGCATCCTCGTGCAAATAGCGCAACAAACCATAGCCAATACCGGCATGGGGCAGGCTCCGCCGCTGCCCGCAAATGGCGTTCACCTGGCGAAGCGGATCGTCGTTTTCATCCAGCCGAAACGCCATGGGGAAACTGGTGGTGAACCAGCCTATGGTGCGCGACAGATCCACACCCGAAAAGATGTCCTCCCGACCATGTCCTTCCATCTCCAGCAGCAATTCATCCACGCCGACGATTCGGCTCAAGACCCTGACGAGGGCGGTGAGGAGCACATCCTGCGTCTGCACGCCCAACTGCGCCGGCAGTCGGGACAACAACATCCGGCTGTGCCCGGCGTCCAGCGAAACAGTCACATGCTCGGCAGCGCCGAACGTGTTTCGCCCCTCCGGGTTGTCGATGGGCAAGTCCATCGGCTCGACTTCAGCCATCCGCAACCAGAACGGCAGCTCCGCTCGCACTTCCGGGGTTTGGGCGTGGCGCTGTAAAAGCTGCGACCAGCGCAAAAAGGATGTAGTTCTGGGCGGCAACTGCGACGTTCGCCTCCGCGCCAACTGCCGATAAAGGCTCTGGAAATCTTCGAGCAGGATCCGCCAGGACACGCCATCCATTACCAGGTGGTGGAAGATGAGCAGCAGACGCGAGGGCCGCCCTCGTCCCAAATCGAAATAGACGACTCGAAAG
Source organism: Caldilineae bacterium (assembly GCA_011176555.1). Lineage (GTDB taxonomy): Bacteria > Chloroflexota > Anaerolineae > J102 > J102 > DUEF01. The sequence goes on along the minus strand of DUEF01000331.1, from coordinate 1,459 downwards.
AGGGGACCGGTCAACACATTCAAGCTGCGCTGCATCTCCGCCGCCGCCGCTTCGATAGCCTGCTTCTGCCGGGCCGCATCGACAGGGGAAAGATCCACCACGCGCAAAGGGGCCGCCTGATCGTCCTCGGCAACATACTGGCTCCACCGGCCCCTTTCCCGCCTGAACCGCAGACGCAGCGCCTCATGGTGGGATTGCAGAGCAAGCACGGTCTCTTCCAGGATGTCTTTTTCGAGACCGCCGTGTATCTCCAGGAACATCGAGGTGTTCCAGTGATGGGGATTTGCAGCGTAATTCTCGAAAAACCAGCTCTGGATGGGCGTGAGCGGAGCCGGGCCTGTCATCGCCCTCTGTTCGGCCTCATCCTGCACCGTCTCGCGCATCGATTCGACCAGGGCGGCGATGGTCGGGTGCTCGAAAAGCTGGCGGGGGGAAAGCGCCAGCCCCAGTCGCCGCGCTCGCCCCACAACCAGGAGTCCCTTGATCGAATCCCCCCCCAATTCGAAGAAGTTGTCGTGAATGCCGACTTGCTGGACGCCCAGAACCATGCCCCATGCCTCGGCCAACGCTTTTCCCTGAGGGGATCGGGGCGGCGCATACGCCACTCCCAGGGCAGCTCGCGTGCGTTCAGGAACAGGCAACTTGCTCCGGTCCACTTTGCCGTGCACGGTGAGCGGAAGGGCGTCCAAAAATACGTACGCAGAAGGCGTCATGTAGGAGGGAAGTTGCTCCTGCACGAAATCGCGCAGCAATCCGGGCGTCAGACCGGAGGGATCGTCCGCAACCAGATAAGCGACAAGGCGTTTGTCGCCGGGCTTGTCCTCGCGCGCCAGAACGACAGCCTCACGGATCTGGGGATGCTGCACCAGCACTGACTCGATCTCCCCCAACTCGATGCGAAAGCCTCTCAACTTGACCTGATGATCCATTCGGCCCAGGAATTCGATGTCGCCGTCGGGACGGTGGCGAGCCAAATCGCCGGTGCGGTACAGCCTGGCTCCGGGCGTCTTGCTGAACGGATCGGGAACGAACTTCTCGGCTGTCAAAGCCGGACGCCGGAGATAGCCAGCCGCCAGACCCACGCCCCCGATGCACAGCTCGCCGGGAACGCCAACGGGAACAGGCCGCAAATGCCTGTCCAGCAGATACACGGTTCCGTTGGCGATAGGCCGACCGATGGCGGGAGCAGCGCTCGCATCTGGCGTGGCGGGCACATCGCACCGGGTGATCAGCACAGTGGCCTCGGTGGGGCCATAGCAATTGACCAGAGTAAACGGCAAACTGGTCGGGGGATAGCGATGCAAGACATCACCACCGGTCAGCATGTAGCGCAATGAAGTCGTTGCGGGCCAATCCAAATCGAGGGCTTGCTCGGCCAGGGGCGTGGACCAAAAGCTGATGGCAATCCCCCGCTCGACCACGAAATCCCGCAGCAAATCGGGCGATGCCCGGGTTTCCT
>DUEF01000330.1 GCA_011176555.1 Caldilineae bacterium | reverse complement strand
CAGCTACAATTATTCACGCGAGCCTTACGCCGATGGCTGGACTCCCGCCGATGTCTCATTGCATGGACACTGGGCTTCCTACAATTTGGTCGAGGGCAATGTATTTCAGGAGGGCGCCGCCTCTGACGCCTGGGGCCCCACCGGTCCGGGCAACACGTTTTTGCGTAATTGCGTCCAGGCTGAAGGCGTACAACTTTACGATTATTCACATCGACAAAACTTTGTAGGCAATGAACTGGGTAACTATCCTAACACCATCCGCCCGGATGCGACTGTGCAGGATACGTTGCTCCACGGGAATTACGAGGAAGGCGCTATCACCTGGGACCCGACCATCCCCAATCATACAATCCCCGATAGTTACTATCTCGACGGCGTCCCCCGCTTTTTCGAGGGCGCTGATTGGCCCGCTACCGGCTCCGACATGGGCGCCCAGTTGGGCGTTTGCATGATTCCGGCGCGCTCGCGTTGGGAGAGTGGCGATTATATTCCCCAGCCCTTTAATCTTAAAGCTGAAGCCAATGGATCCGCAATTGACCTTAGTTGGATACATCGTTATGGTAATGTGAAATATGAAGTGTGGCGTGACATCGCACCTTACTTCGCTCCTGCTACGCCTGGCCCCGATTCGGTTCTTGTGGCGGACAATGTCTTGCCCCCGGCTATTGGTGATGCCATGAGTTTTTCCGATACGACCGCACCGGCAGATCAGACCGTCTATTACAAAGTGCGCGGGATCGATGGCAGTGGCGTTCCTTCTGCACCTTCTCGGTCTGCCGGACGCTTTGTCTTCGTTTTACAACCGGGGGAGTAACGCACAAACCCGAAGACGATTTCCACGAACCCGGCATTAGCGCTGCAATGCCGGGTTTTGCTTTGAGGGCTTCACCGGGAATGCAATAAGCTTGCAGGCAGGGTGGGCGTCTTGACGCTCCCCTAACCAGATGATACTATCAACTGGAACCCCGCAATTTGCAATTGGTAATTACCATGACCCAAGCTCTTTACCGCCGCTACCGCCCCCAAACCTTCGAGGAAGTCGTCGGCCAGAAACACGTAGCCGAAACCCTGCGCAATGCTCTGCGCCAGGGCCGGATCGCGCATGCCTATCTGTTCACCGGCCCGCGCGGCACTGGTAAGACGAGCACAGCTCGTATTTTGACGAAAGCCGTCAATTGCCAGGCGCCCAATGTGGATGATCGGCCCGACAACACCTGTCCCATCTGTCAGGCCATCAACGACGGCAGCTTGTTGGATTTGATCGAGATCGACGCCGCTTCCAACACCAGTGTGGATGATGTGCGCGAATTACGGGAGCGGGTGGCGTTTTCCCCCTCTGATGCGACCTACAAGGTCTACGTTATCGACGAAGTGCATATGCTCTCCACCTCCGCCTTCAACGCCCTGTTGAAGACGTTGGAGGAGCCGCCCGCCCACGTCATCTTCATTTTGGCCACGACCGAACCGCACAAGATCCCGGCCACCGTGCTCTCTCGTTGCCAGCGTTTCGATTTTCATCGCATCAGCACCCGCGACATCGCCGGACATCTGGCCGAGATAGCAGAAAAGGAAGGGGTCAGGATCACGCCCGAGGCGCTGGGCATCATCGCCCGCAGCGCCACCGGCTCCATGCGTGACGCCGTCAGCCTGCTCGATCAAATTACGGCCTACGGGCACGAGGAAGTGGGCGCCGATCTGGTGCGCGATGTCTTGGGCATGGTCTCAGGCGCGGCCGTCAGCGATCTCACTGCAGCGATGGCCACTCGCGACCCGGCCAGGGTTTTGGGGCAATTGCACCAACTGATCGGCCAGGGCGTGGAACTGAGCCAACTGGTCAATCAGATGATCGACCACCTGCGCACCCTCCTGCTGCTGAACGTCGCCAAAGACCCCAGCCTGGTCGATCTGCCCGACGCCCTCATGCGCGAGGCCCAGGCCCAAGCCCGCCAATTCAGCGCTCCCCAGATTCTGCACGCCATTCACGCCCTGAACGAGGCCGGACTGGCGCTCAAAACGCCATTCGCCGGCTACCTACCGGTGGAATTGGCGCTGCTGGATGCTGTTGGGTTGGGCGAAGCGGCCGAGCCCGTCTCTCCGCCTGCTTCAGCGTCTGCTCCGGTGCAATCCCGCTCCCGAACATCGGCGCCGCGTCCGACCAAGCCCAAAGCTGCGAAATCGGCCGCCCGACCCGCTTCTGAACTCGAAACACAGTGGAATCGCATCATCACCGAGATGCGCCAGCACAGCCCCAAGCTCCAAGCGATGTTGCGTGGAGGCAATCCGGTTGGCATCCAAGGCGACACCTTTGTCATTAGCTTTCGTCACGACTTTCATCGTGAGCAAGTTCAGGGCGCTATCGACGCCGTGATCGAAATCGTCTCCAAAGTGATGGGCCGGCCCCTGGCTGTGCGTTTGGTGGAAGATAGCGGCGCGCCCACAGTCAACGCCAATCCGGCGCCGGTTGCTGCACCCAGCCCGAGCGCTGCGTCTGCATCCCCACCAGCTTCTTCACCCCAACCTGACCCTCCTCCTCTCGAAGCCGATCCGACCGTGCGTAAAGCTGTGACTGAACTGGGCGCACGGATTACCCGCATAGAACCAACCAACTAACCTGACTCTTTCTCATCCAAACAATTATGGCGAAGAAAAGAAAAGCGCGACGCGGTTATCGTTCGCCCGGCAGTCGCCCTGGCGGCGGCGCAACGGGCGGCAGCGACATGATGGCGCAGATTCAGCAAATGCAGGAACAAATGGCGCTCACCCAAGAACAACTCGCGGCGGAAACCGTCGAAGTCAGCGTGGGCGGTGGCGTTGTCATGGTCATCGCCAACGGCAACCAGGAAATTCAAGCGATCACCATCGAACCGGATGTGGTGGACCCCGACGATGTCGAGATGCTCCAGGATTTGGTGCTCGCCGCCGTGAACGAAGCCCTGGAACAATCGCGTAAACTGGCCAGCGAACGCATGGGCGGCCTTACCGCCGGCCTCGATTTGCCCCCGGGCCTTCTCTAACGCCCGCCCTCCCTCCTCACGCTCCCACCCTCCTTTCCCGTGCAAACCGTCGCCGAACCCATCCAGCGCCTGATCGACGCCCTGGTGCGTCTGCCGGGCATTGGCCCCAAGAGCGCCTCGCGTCTGGCTTTCTATCTGTTGCGCTCCTCCGCCGACCAAGTGCAAGAGTTGGCCGGGGCGATAGGCGAATTGCAAAGCAATATCGTCTATTGCAGCCGTTGCCAGAACTTGACGCAGACCGATCCCTGCCCTATTTGTTCTGATCCGGGGAGAGACGCCAACATCGTTTGCGTGGTCGAAGAGCCCCTGGACGTGGTCGCCATCGAGCGCACGGGCGTTTTTCACGGCACCTACCATGTTTTGCATGGCGTCATCAACCCGGTGGAGGGTATCGGCCCTGAGGATTTGCGCATCGACGCTTTGCTCGCCCGCCAGAAAAAGGAATCGTTTACTGAAGTGCTCATCGCCACCAATCCCAACATGGAAGGCGAAGCCACCGCCATGTACCTGGCGCGACTTCTGCACCCCAGCGGCGTGCGCGTCACCCGGCTGGCGCGCGGTCTACCGGTTGGCGGCGATCTGGAATACGCCGACGAAGTGACATTGAGCCGGGCGCTGGAAGGGCGTCGTGACATCTGAAATCGCTGGATAAAGTGCGTAAACAGGTGTGATCATTTCTTTTAAGGTGAAAACAACAAAAAGGGTATTGACAACCCTCCGAGAATGTGATATAGTCGCCTCTGTTGCCCAGCAGCACAAGCATCTGTTTGCGGGCGATACTGCTCCTGAAGAAGTAGAATAGTAAGGAACAAGACTTGACAATGAATCTACCGAGTGGTAGACTAAGTTGCTCAGGCGCTAAGGATTCGCTACAGGCGACCTTAACAAGGAGGCTCAGCCCAAAAACAGCGTTGACACTCGCAAACACCAATCGATGATTATCCGTCGGCGTTGTTGCGTGTCGGCGGTTTTGTTTGCTACGGGGCAGAGCGCATCCGTTCCAGGACGTTAATGAGACGATCATTGGCGGCAAACAGCAGGCACTTTAACAACTAAAGAGTGATAGGAAAGAATAGAAACAGTCAGGGCTCTATTGGTCTGAAAAACAGATCAACGACCGGTTGAGGATTTCGGTTCTCGATCAGGTCAAAAGTCAATTCAAACAATTTTTGTCGGAGAGTTTGATCCTGGCTCAGGATGAACGTTGGCGGCGT
>DUEF01000033.1 GCA_011176555.1 Caldilineae bacterium | reverse complement strand
CGGTGCCGTGTACGCCCGCCCCGCGACCTTGCAGCACCAATGGTGAATCCTGGTAGACTTCGGAATGAAAGGCGACGAGATTGTCTGAGCCCTGCAACCGGCCCAGAGGACTGTCGAGTGGAACCGCTTTGAGTCCGACCGTCGCTTCTCCCCCGGCCAGCGACGCCACATAACGCAGGGTGTTGCCATGAGAGCGGGCAGTGACGACGCTACTGTGGTAATCGGCGTCGAGGGAGGAGATCGCGGCCAGGAATTCAGCGACCGATCCCTCATCCAGCGCCTGCGGATACAACGAATCCAGGCGAACCTGCGCCATCTCCAGGGGCCAGCCCAGGGTTCGGGCCAGGATCAGCGCTTTTCGGGCCACATCCAGACCCCCGAGATCATCCCGCGGGTCGGGCTCGGTGTAGCCCATCGTCTTGGCTTTGCGCACCAGGTCGGAAAAAGCCTCTCCCGCCTGCAATCCCGAGGTCAGATAGCCCAACGTGCCGCTGAGGCTGCCCTCGATGCGATGGACGGCGTCGTGGGAGGCCAGAAGATTCTCCCGGAGCGTGGCGATTACGGGCGCACCCGCTCCCACCGTGGCCTCGTAGCGCAAACGATTGCTGGCGAGCAGTTGCTGAAAGATTTCGTACGGGCCGGTCAGCGGTTTCTTGTTGGCCAGGACCACAGAATACCCGCGTTCCAGGGCCAGGAGCAGGGCGTCGGTCGTCTCGTCGTGAGCGGTCAGGTCCAGAACGATGGCGTCGGTTGTGCCCGCCACATCCACGATGTCGAGCAGGCCTTCGTGTCGATAGCCGATGTCGGCATGGGCGATGCTGCGGCCCTCGGTTTTCGCCGCCAGCAGACGCTTCAGGTTGCTAAAACTGATCCCGCGCCGCGCCACCACGGCCCCCTGGCTGTCGCACAGCGCCACATAACTGAGGCGGATGCCGTAACGCCGTTCGAAATCTTCTCTGGAGGCGAGCACGCGCTCGACCATGGCGCGACCCACACCGCCAAAACCAAATTGAATCAAGGGAATTGTTTTCATGTTCATGCTCATGTCCGGGGCGAGAAGAAGGATGCGTGGATTTGGCGCACCGCTTCATCTGCGTCCTTCTCCGCGACGATCAAAGAGATGTTGACTTCGCTGGAGCCTTGCGCCAGGGCGATGACGTTGATCTGGGCTTTGCCCAGTGCGTTGAAAACACGCGCCGCAATGCCCGGCGTGCCCCTCATGCCCGCGCCGACAATGGCGATGATCACGATGTCGTGCATGGCCCGGATGCGGTCGATGTAGTGGCGGGCCAGCTCCAGTTCCAATTCATCTTCCAGAGAAGCGATGACGCCGGGCGTATCCTCCTCGGGAATGGCGAAACAAATGCTCTGTTCGGAAGAGGATTGGCTGATCATCAAGACATTGGCGTCGGCCTCCGCCACGGCCTTGAAGGTGCGGGCGGCGATGCCGGGAACGCCGATCATGCCTTTGCCTTCCACGTTGATCAGGGAAAGCCGCTTGATGGCGGAGATGGCTTTGACCGAGCCGTTTTGCGCCGTGTCGGGCAGCACCAGGGTGGTGGGGCCCTGGGGATTGAAGGTGTTGGCGATGCGGATGGGCACAGAGGCCTCGACCGCGGGCAGGATGGTCTTGGGGTGCAGCACCTTCGCCCCGAAGTAGGCGAGTTCCGCAGCCTCGGCGTAGCTTAGCTGCGACAGGGTGTGGGCTTCGGGGACGATACGGGGATCGGCGGTGAGGACGCCATCCACATCGGTCCAGATCTGCACTTCGTCCGCGTTCAGACAGGAAGCGAGGATGGCGGCGGAATAGTCGGAGCCACCCCGGCCCAGGGTGGTGGCGACGCCATTTTCTGTGGCCCCAACGAACCCGGTGACGATGGGCGTCTTGCCCTGCTCCAGCAACGAGCGCAGGCGGTCGTTCGAGCGAGCGCAGGTTTGTTCCAACAGCGGCGCGGCCCTGCCGAACGCGTCGTCGGTGACGATGATCTCCGCTGCGTCCACCCACTCGGCCTCGACGCCGTTGGCGCGTAACACCGCGGCCAGCAACGGCGCGGCCATGCGTTCGCCCAGCCCCGAAACCACGTCCAGCCCCCGCACGGTGAGTTCGCCCAACACGTGGATGGAATGGCAGAGGCGCTCGAAGGAGCGCAGCCGGTCGTCGATCATGCGGCCATACGCGGCGCGTTCAACGCCATCTTCGATCAGTTGCCCCGCCACGATCTGGTGTTTGAGCAGGAGTTCGCTGCGGGCGTCGCGATAAGGTTGTTCATCGCCGTCCGCGGCGGCGTGGGCGGCGGCGATGAGGATGTTGGTGACGCCCCTCATGGCGGAGGTGACGACGACGGTGTTTGGGTCTTGTTCTTTTGTTTCTGCGATGATTTGCGCCACCTGAGCAATCGCTTTGGCGTCGCCGACGGATGTGCCGCCGAATTTGAGTACGAGCATGATCAGAAGCAATAATGCCTTGAGCGGGATGGGTGTTTTGAAAAGGAAAAGCCCTCTCAGCATGAGGAGAGGGCAAGCGTCTGCGCCTGCAACTATGCAGTTGGCCTGAGTGATTCAGACAATCGTTCAAGCTGGAGCGAGTTTAGCACGGAGCGAATCTGGCGTCAACCAAAGACGGCGACGCAAAAACATTTGCGCCGCCGTTTTCAGTAGAAGGAAAGGTCAATCGTTTTCAGGCCATAACCCGCTCGCGCACGGGGACGCTGACCGGCAGCGTTTCGTTGTTTTCTCCGGCAATGAATTCTTCGATCATGCGCCGGGCCACATCGTCGGTGAATTGCACGGGAGGCGATTTCTTGAGATAGGCGCTGGGCGCGACGAGCGCTCCGCTCAGCCCGCGATCGAGGGCGATCTTGGCGCAGCGCACCGAGTCGATGATAACGCCGGCGCTGTTGGGGCTGTCCCACACTTCCAGCTTCAGTTCCATGTCGAGCGGGACATCGCCGAAGGTGGTGCCTTCGATGCGGATGTGACACCATTTGCGGTCATGGAGCCAGGGGATGTAGTCACTTGGGCCGACATGGATGTCCTCGGCAGGCAATTCACGGGTGCTGATCTGGCTGGTGACCGCGGTGGTTTTGGAGATTTTCTTGCTCTCCAGGCGCGAGCGTTCCAACATGTTCATGAAGTCGGTGTTGCCGCCGAAGTTGAGCTGGTAGGTGCGGTCCACCTTGACCCCTCTATCCTCGAAGAGCCGAGTCAGCACGCGATGGGTGATGGTGGCCCCCACCTGGCTCTTGATGTCGTCACCGATGATGGGGACGCCTGCTTCCTGAAAGCGTCGTTGCCACTCGGGATCGCTGGCGATGAAGACGGGGATGGCGTTCACGAAGGCGCAGCCCGCCTGCATGGCTTGTTCGGCGTAAAAGTGCGTGGCTTCTTCGCTGCCCACCGGCATGTAGTTGACGAGGACATCCGTTTGGGTCTCGCGCAGGATGTCGGCGACCGGCGCGACCGGCGCGGACGATTCCGTGATCACCTGGCTCAGATAAAGGCCAATGCCGTCCAGCATCGGTCCTTTCTGCACTGTGACGCCCATGTGCGGCGGTTCAGCGAAGCGGTAGGTGTTGTTTTGCCCGGAAAAAATCGCCTGCGAGAGGTCTTTGCCGACCTTATCGGCATCGACGTCGAAGGCGGCGGTGAATTCGATGTCGCTGACATGGTAATCGCCCAGCTTGACGTGCATCAGGCCGGGGACATCGTCATTGGGATTGGCGTCGCGGTAGTAGTAAACGCCCTGGATGAGGGAGGAGGCGCAGTTGCCTACGCCAGCGATGGCGACACGGACTTTGTTCGACATGGGGATGGATTCTCCTTGGGGATGTTTGATGAATGGTTGGTGAGTGATTTTCGTCATGCGTAAAACATTAAGGTGGCGAAGCCACAATCAAATAGCGGCCTGCTCCGTATTACGTGTTCCGTCAAGTTGGTATCGAGCGAACGGACCACGCACGACGCAACACGGATTAACGCATATTTTGCAGTGTAACCCTGTAAGAGGTGGTTCCGGCGACAAATTTTTACGTTTCACTCAAAGTGCAGGTGCTGGCGCGGACGATGAGTTCGCCGCGTAGCCGGATGTCGGCGACCGGTTCCTGGCGGAGCGCGGCGAAGATGCTATCCACGGCCAGTTGGCCCAGTTCCGTTGTACGCTGTTCGATGGTGGTCAGGGGCGGGGCGCTGATGGCGGCGATGGGAATGTCGTCGAAGCCAATGACCGAGAGGGATTCGGGGACGGGCAGGCCGTGTTTGCGGGCATGCGCCAGCAAGCCGAGGGCGCAGAGGTCGTTGTAGCAAAACACAGCGGTGGGGCGCACGTCTTCCGGCAGGGAGAGGATGTGACGGAGTGCGGCCTGCCCCGCGTCAATCGAGCCGTCCCCCGCCAGGAGCAGGGCGGGATCGAAGGGGATTCCGGCCTCATGCAGCGCTCGCCGGTAGCCCGCCGCCCGCGCCTGCTGCGATCTCCCGCGGGAGGGGCCGCCCAGGTAGGCGATGCGTTTGTGCCCCAATTCCAACAGGTGGCGGGTGGCCAACCAGCCGCCGTGTTCATTGTCTGTGGCGATGGAGAGGACGCTGTCGCCGATTTGAGCGCTGTTGACGAACGCCACGGGCATGTTCAATGTGGGCAGGATGTTGAGATAGGCCTTGCCCGCCCGCGAACTGAGGATGATCAGACCGTCTGGATTGTACCCCGCCAACATGCGTACAGCCCGGATTTCTCGTTCTGGGTCCCCGCCAGTGCTGGCGATGACGTGTTGGTAGCCTGCGGCCGCGCTGCTGGCCTCGATGCCCTCCATGACCGCGGCGATGTAGGGGTCGCTGAGGCCGGGGACGAGGATGCCCAGGGTTTTGCTGGCGCCGGTCACCAGGGAGCGGGCCGCGGCGCTGGGGGTGTAATCCATTTCCGCGGCGATGGCTTCGATGCGTTGGCGCGTGGCCGCGCTGACCCGGGTCGAACCGGCCAAAGCGCGGCTGACGGTGGAGGGTGCGACGTCTGCCCGGCGGGCGATGTCTTTGATGGAGGGACGGTTGTGCATACGTTTGTGACGAGATAATGGCCGTTTGAAGAAATATAACCGAGTGAGTGGTGCAAATTAGAGGCGAGGTGTGCAAACGTTTGCACGCAAAGACAATAATAATACCCGCAGACGGGATTGTCAAATCTGCGAGCGTCGTCATCGTTGACAAGGAAAACGAGATCAACGGAGCCGCTTCGCCGAAAGCGCTGTGCCTTTCACCCAACGACTGATTACACAAAACCGTGAGCTCTTTGAGACCCTGGCTCAGCGGTAGCCATGTCCAATATGCAAGCTGAAGATCGCACCGACGAAATTGCTGATTGTGGGAATTTGAAGGCGAGAACCAGTATATCTGTATCTATCCCAACCACTGCCGCCCTCTTCTGGCGCTCAACCATTCGTCAAAACTCATGTCGGGTTCGTCCGTTTCTTGCCTAGCTATTGCCGTTCGGATTTCTGCGTCAAGCCTGCGGGCCTCTGCGAGCGACGCTGGATCGCTTTTCGGTGGCACGATAACCACACCGCTTGCTGGTGGAACTGAATTCAAATCCCTTTCCATGTGTTCAGCTCCTGTGGACAGAGGGAGGCGCTAATCGCGCTTGATCGCCCGCTCCAGCACGTACCCCATCGCCCGCAAGAGCCCCGCTTCCGACGCMACCGGCCGGGTGCGRCGCAGGAGGCGCTCGATYTTCATGCGCTTGGCGGGCTCCTGCCCYGGTTTGAAGAAGCGCACCTGGTCGAGCACGTTCAAGATCGAATCGACAGCGGCCTTGAACTGCGCTTCTGTGGCCGGCGGATCCAGGGGATCGATGACGGTGGGAAAGACGTTTTCACCGGGCAGCGCGGCCTGACGCAGTTCGTACGAGATCAGCAGCACGGCCTGGGCCAGGTTGAGCGATTGGTAGTCACGGTTGGTGGGGATAGAGACCTGGTAGTGGCAGTGCTGGACGACTTCATTTGGCAGCCCCCAGTCCTCGCGGCCAAACAGAATGGCGGGCGTTCCCACGCGGGTGTGATCCAACAAAACGGGAGCCAGCTTTTTTGGGGAGAGAATGGGCGGCCCCAAGCGCCTTTGCCTGTTGCTGGCGGCGACGGTCAGGTTGACATCCGCGAGGGCGCTGGGGAGATCATCGTAAAACTCGATGCCCTGCTGAAACGCCTCGCTGCGATGCGCGGCTGAGCTAATGCGCAAGGGATCGTAGCGTTTGGGCTTCACCAGGCGCAGGCGCGTCAGGCCCATATTCATCATGGCGCGCACCACGCCGCCAATATTTTCAGGGTTCTGCGGCTGCACGAGCACAATGATGATGCGGTCGAGGCTTGGTTCAGAGATGGATTCGGATGGCGAATTGAGCATGGCGGAAAGTATAGCACAAGTGAAGTCGATCTTATTTGCCGAAAACACTGTGAAAACTGATCTAGATCAGTGCAAAAATGGTTTCAAAGGAGTAGAATGCACAAGAGGTGACGTTATTTTTGCACAACGTCACCTAAATCCGTTATTTTATTTCTGATAAGAGGAGATTCCATGCCAAATTCTGAAGTCATTACTCACGATGTCATCATCGTCGGGGCAGGTCTGGCTGGCAGTTGGGCGGCGATGGCTACCGCGCAACAAGGCGTGAAGGATGTCGGCGTACTGTCGAAGATCCATCCCTTGCGCTCGCACAGTGGCGCCGCTCAGGGCGGCATCGCCGCAGCCCTGAATAACGTCCGGCCAGTTCCAGGCACGGGGCCACGCGGCCCCTTGGAGCAGATCCCCGTTGGAGATGAGCTGGTCGATAGCACCGAGCTCCACATGTTCGACACCATCAAAGGTTCGGACTGGTTGGGGGACCAGAATGCCATCGAGATCATGGTCAACGACGCTATCGATGTGATTTACGAGTACGAACACATGGGATGTGTGTTCAGTCGCACGCCCGATGGCCGCATCGCCCAGCGTCGTTTTGGCGGGCACAGCGCCCCCCGCGCCAATTACGCCGCCGACCGTACAGGACACGTTCTGCTCCACACGATTCACGAGCAGGCGCTGTACCACGGCGTCAAGTTCTATGCCGAGTGGTATGTCATGGACTTGATCGTCGAGGACAACGCAGTGCGGGGCGTCGTGGCAATCGATGTCTTGACCGGCAAGATTCATCTGTTGCGGGCCAAAGCCGTCATGTTCGGCACCGGCGGTTATGGCCGGGCATTCAAGATCACATCGAACGCCTACGCCAATACGGGGGATGGCGTAGCCATCGCTTACGATGCCGGCGTGCCCCTGATGGACATGGAATTCGTGCAATTCCATCCCACCGGCCTGTATCAACACGGCATTCTCATGAGCGAAGCCTGTCGCGGCGAGGGTGGCTACCTGATTAACAAAAATGGCGAACGGTTCATGGAAAAATACGCGCCGGACAAGATGGAACTGGCCCCGCGCGATCTCGTGAGCCGCTCTGAGCAGACGGAAATCGATGAAGGCCGCGGCGTGATGGATGATGGCCAGGGCATCTTCCTGGATATGCGTCATCTGGGCCGGGAAAAGATCCTGGAACGCTTGCCGCAGGTACGCGATATCGCCATTGATTTCGTGCATGTAGACCCCATCGACGATCCTGTTCCCATCCAGCCCACTGCCCACTACAGCATGGGCGGCATCCCCACCGACGTGCATGGCCAGGTTATCGCCGATGCCAGCGGAACCCCCGTGGTCGGCTTTTATGCTGCGGGCGAGGCCGCCTGCGTGAGCGTGCATGGCGCCAACCGTCTGGGTACGAACAGTTTGCTGGAAGCATCCGTGTTCGGGCGACGCGCCGGTTACGCGATTGCTGAATTCATCAAGGGCGGGGCCAAACTGCTGCCCGTGACAGGCGATCCGGCGGAGCGCAGTCGCCAGGCCGTGAAAGAGCTTCTGGATAATCCCGGCACGGAACTGGTCGAGGACATCGCCCAGGAACTGAAGGCGAACATGACCATGAACTGCGGCATCTTCCGCGATGAAGAACGGCTCAACATCGCCCTCGATAAAGTCCACGAATTGCAGCAGCGTTTCAAGAACGCCCGCGTCATGGACAAAGGCAGCCGCTTCAACACCGACCTGCTGGCGACTTTGGAGGCCAAACACCTGTTGACCTTCAGCGAAGTGATCGTGAAAGGGGCCCTGAACCGCACCGAAAGCCGGGGCGCTCACTCGCGTACGGATCATCCCAAGCGCGACGATGAGGATTGGTTGAAGCACACCATCGCCCATAAGGGAGAAGATGGCCGGCCGCAATTCAGCTACAAGGATGTCACCCTTTATTGGGATCGCTTCCCGCCGCAGGAACGTAAATACTAAGGCGTCCATGTCATGCGAGACGTATCATCCCACGAAAATGAAACGTCTGGCGCATGATGAGCGATGCCTTCCGTAAGGACGATTGTTACCATGTCAAACAACAATGCTCAACGCACAGTAACAGTACGCATTCAACGGTTTAATCCCGATACCGATAAAAAACCGTATATGCAGGATTACCAGGTTGAAATGAAACCCGGGATGACGGTACTGGATGCGCTCCACGAAATCAAGACCCATCAAGATGGAACGGTCACCTACCGGCGATCCTGTCGTCATGCCATTTGCGGCAGTTGCGCCATGCACATCAATGGCCGCAACACCCTGGCCTGCAATACACCCTTGAAGAACGAGGTCACGCACAAAAACACCGTGACGATCGGCCCGTTGCCTTATCTCCCGGTGATCAAGGATATGGTTGTCGATCGCACGACGTTCTGGGAGGAATACCTGCGGGTGAAGCCCTGGCTGATTCCGCCCGATGATATCCCGGAAAAAGAATTTCGCATGAGCCAGGATGAGGTGAAGGCCCTGCACGACGCCGAAACTTGCATCATGTGCGGCGCTTGCTACTCTTCTTGTGCGGTCATTGGCCTGAACAAGAAATACATCGGCCCGCACGCCTTGCTGAAATCCTTCATGCGGGTGCTCGACCCCCGTGATTCAAGCCCGGCGGAACGACTGGAAGAGGTGAGCGGCGCCGATGGCGTGTACCGCTGTCACACCATCTTCAACTGCATCGACGCTTGCCCGAAAGGACTGAATCCGACTCAGGCGATCGAGACGTTGCGTAAACTGGCGCAGAAACGGCAAAAACTCGAGGAAGCGCGCCGCGAACGCCAAAAACATCTCAACGAGCCCATTCCAGCATAACGGCGATCCGCCAGCCGGGAAGATCAGCCACGTTTTGCTGACATCCCGGTGGTTCCACAGGAGTGAATTTTATTATGTATACATCCACAGGTTTCATCAGTTGGCT
The DNA here is from genome assembly GCA_011176555.1 of Caldilineae bacterium. Lineage (GTDB taxonomy): Bacteria > Chloroflexota > Anaerolineae > J102 > J102 > DUEF01. Next base: position 1,969 of record DUEF01000033.1, on the reverse strand, counting down.
TTTGCGACGCATTTCAGGCATTGCCTTGGTGCTCTATCTGTTCATGCACCTCTGGGTGATTGGCTCCGCCAATAGCGGCCCGGAAGTATTCGACGCCCGCCTCAATGCTGTGCAAACGCCCCTCTTCAAACTATTCGAGATCGCTTTGCTGGCAGCGGTGGTTTACCACGCCTTCGACGGAATACGCTTGCTTATCGTCCACTACTTCGATGTGACCGAGTATCGAAAAAGCCTGTTTTATGCGGTTTTCGCCGTTGCAGCCATCCTCACCATCGCCGGTGGCGTACCGATCCTGTTATTCATGCTGAACGGGTAGGAAAAAGCGTAATGCGTAAAACCCAAGGTGGCGTAGCCACAGCCAAATAGCAGCGTATTGCGGGTTCCGTCAAGTTGGCATCGAGAGAACGGACCACGCAACACGCAATACGGATTAAGAATTTACGTTTTACGGTCCAACCTATCTTCCCGCTTTACCTGGAGCTTAGACAATGAGAACTTTTCAAATGCAGCGGTATAGCGCCATCGCTTTGCTTGTGTTTTTGACCATTCACATGATCGTAGTGCACTACCCGCCCTTCCACATCGACTTCGGCATCATTCTGGAAAGGATGGAAAGCCCGGTGTGGAAAGTTATCGATATCGCTTTCCTTTTCTTCGTACTCATGCACGCGCTCACCGGCGCTTACATGGTGATCACCGACTTCGAGAGCGCTTTCAATTATCGCAAGGGCCTGGCCTGGGCCGCCATCGTGATCGGCGTCGCCGCCTTTTTCTACGGCTCTGCCACCATCTGGGCTTTTCAGCCGCCGGTCTAACGAGGATCCTGCCATGCGCAAAGTGCGTTGGGGCGTTTTGAGTTCTGCACTCATTGGTGTGGAAAAGGTGATTCCCGCCATGCAACAGGGCCGGTATTCGAACGTCATCGGTCTTGCCTCGCGTGATCTGGGGAAAGCCCGAACCGTCGCCTCGCATCTCGGAATTCCCAAGGCGTACGGATCTTATGACGACCTCATCAACGATCCCGAAATAGAGGCGATCTACAATCCGCTGCCCAATCACTTGCATGTGCCCTGGTCGGTAAAAGCGATAGAGGCCGGGAAACATGTGCTGTGCGAGAAACCAATCGCCCTGACAGCGGCAGAAGGCCAAATCCTGGTCGACGCCGCCCGCGCTCATCCCGAACTGAAGGTGATGGAAGCCTTTATGTATCGCCATCATCCCCAGTGGGTGAAAACCAAGGCTCTGGTCAAAGCTGGTGCTATCGGCGAGTTGCGCACCATCAACACCTTTTTTTCTTATTTCAACGATGATCCCCATAATATCCGCAACATGGCCGATATCGGTGGCGGGGGCTTGATGGATATCGGTTGCTATGCAATTTCAGTAGCGCGATTCATCTTCGATGATGAACCATCACGCGTTGTGGGGACCATCGATTTCGACCCGATGATGAAAGTCGACCGCCGCGCCTCCGCCATCATGGACTTCGCCGGCGGCACAGCCACCTTCACCTGCTCGACCCAACTCGCCCCCTACCAACGGGTGAATATCTTCGGGACAACTGGCCACATCGAGATCGAAATTCCTTTCAATGCGCCGCCAGACAAGCCGTGCAAGATCTGGCTGCAGACTGGTGATGAAATCGAGGAGATCGTCTTCGATATCGTTGATCAGTACACTGTTCAAGGAGATTTGTTTTCAAAAGCCATCCTCGATGATCTCCCTGTCCCCACCCCCATCGAGGATTCCGTGGCCAACATGCAGGTGATCGAGGCTGTTTTCAAGAGCGATGGATCTGGCGTCTGGGAGCAGATTGGCTAACTGGGTAAAGGTGACAGTCCTTGGCGACTTCCGGCCGTCAGTGACTGTCGCCTGCTAAAGTTTGTCTGGGAGGATGAGCCTGTCACCAGCGAGGGGAACCAAGATCTTGCCGCTGAATGCTTCCGCTGCTTCTTCGCGCCAGATCTTT
>DUEF01000329.1 GCA_011176555.1 Caldilineae bacterium | reverse complement strand
GCGGGATGGTCGAGATAGAGCAAACGGTCGGCGTTGAAATCATCTGCCAGAGCTTGGACATTGTGTCCCAGCAGCACCGCCACGACCTGTCCGCCGCTTGCTTCCGCCAGCGTGCGTGCAGCCGCCAGCATGACATAGGAAATCTCCAGGACCCGTCCCTGAAGATGTTCGGTTATCACGAAAATATCCTTGTTCATGATCTTCACTCCTCTCACAGGATTCCGGCTTGTTCGAACAGTTCGACCAGCCTGGATGCGACTTCCTCTTCATCTCCCTCGATCATCTCCGCCCGTTCGCCCGTTTCCGGCAGATACATCCGCACCACCGCCGCGGCCCCGGCATCCTCCGGGATCTCGGCCTCCAGTTCGGTGATCTCGGCGCTTTGCATCGCCTGCCTGATCTTGCTGAAGGCGACGTAGCGGGGCGGTTGGTCGGCGGCCTGGATGCCCAGCACCGCCGGCAGCATGACCTCCATCTCGGCGATGAGGCCACCGGGATACTCTTTGCGCACCAGCGCGGCGCCATCCCCTATCTCGACGCCGGAGATATATCCCACGTAGGGCATGCCCAGATACTCGGCCAGGAGGGGGCCCACCGTGCCATCCAGGTCATCGTGCGCCTGCACGCCCGTCAGCACCAGATCGGGTTGCAGGGCCGGGATGGCGGCCGCGTAGGCCCGGGCCAGCGCATGTTTGCTCGCCCCCGCCTCGAAGTCATCCTCTAGCTTGATCAGCCGGTCGGCGCCCCTGGCCGAGGCCGTCGCCAGCGCATCGTCCACGCCTTCCACATCCGGCGCCATGACTGTGACCTCGGCGTCGGTTCGTTCCTTGAGCAAGATCGCCTGCTCGATGGCGTGATCATCGAATTCGTTGAGCATAAGGCTCACCCATTCCCGATCCAGGTCTTTGCCGCTGTCGGCGATGGAGAATTCCTCCACCAGATCGGGAACGAAATTGATTGGAACGACAATGTTCATGATTTTCACTCCTCCTCGATATCGAGCGACTCCGCCAGCAATTCGGCAATATCTTTTACAACCAGGTGCGCGCCATTGGCGGCCGTCTTGACCGCATCCTCGAAGCGGGGCGTCTCGTAAGGACAGGCCACGGCCAGGATATCGGCGTTGACCTTGATCGCCTCTTGCACCCGCCATTCCGAAATGCGGCTCCGGGCTTTCTCCCACTGGAAACCGTCCAACCACATGCCCCCACCCCCGCCTCCGCAACACAGGCTGGTCTGGCGGTGGTGGAACATCTCCACAAGGGTCACGCCGGGGATCGCCTCCAGCAGCGCGCGCGGTTCATCGTAGACGCCGTTCGCCCGTCCCAGATAGCAGGGATCGTGAAATGTGATTCTGGCCTTGACTTCACGCCGGAGATGCGGTTTGAGCTGGTCGATGCGCTCGGCCAGAAACTGCGTGTAATGCCGCACCGGATAGGAAATGCCCAGCGCCGGATATTCGTTCTTTAGGGCATTGTATGCGTGCGGGTCGGTGGTGATGATCTCCCCGAACTGGTATTTGGCGAAAGCCCTGCCATTTTTTTCGGCCAGCATCTCGAACAGCCCTCGCTCTCCGGCCAGGCGCTGAGAATCGGCGTCGCTCTGTTCTTCGCGTCCCAGGATACCGAAATCGACGTCCAGGATGGCCAGTATTTTAGCCAGGGCTCTGGCCGTTCGTTGCACCCGGGGATGGTAGGATGGATAATCTCCCACGAACCAGAGCACATCCACCGGCCGTTTCGCTTTGCCGAGAATGGTGGCCGGCGGATCCAGCCCTTTGGTCCAGGCCGCCCGTTTACGGGGCGATTCGCCCAGGGGATTGCCGTAGCGCTGGGAAAACTGCAGGGCGTGTTGAAGTTCTTCCGGGACATTGCCAGCCAACAGCATTTCCTCCTTGGCGCGGGTCATCAACCCTGGCGTCAGGGGGATCTGCGCCGGACAAACCTGGGTGCAGGCATAGCAAGAGACGCACATCCAGACGGAATCGCTGTTCACCACCCTTTCGAACGCCCCCGCTCTCAGCGCCGCGATCATTTTTCCCGGCGGATAATCCATTAGATGCCCGAAGGGACAGATTCCGCTACATGTGCCACATTGCAGGCATGTCCTGATCCGCTCGCCATTTTCGATAAGCTGTAGACCGGAATAGACTGCATCGTTCAACGTGGGGGGCTGTGTAGTTGACGCCGTAACCAATACCGTCATACGTTGCCTCCTTTGCATAGAGAATTGTGCACAATGACAGGATACGTGCTGTGATTAGAACGGCCATCAGCGTCCCGGGCAAAGCGACTGCTCTGACATCCCCAGAAAGCTACCGTCTGATATCAGCAGGCATGACAAACCTGCACATCTTTGTGCGAACGGCGTTTATAAAGTTGTGACCCTTTGGTCTGTCTCCCCTGGATTCGACGATGATCTCTTTGTTTTGTCGGAAGCCAGGAATCGAACTGGCATGAAGACGCCTCCGACGGGGCTTTCACCTTATGTCACAGTGCATTCAATTGATGAGAGGTGACATTCCCAATGGGGGAGACAGATTTAAAGTAGAGTCTATGTATCCAGGTTCTATTTTACACCCACTTAACTCCCCTGTATATGATCTAGATCAGTTTTGATGAAAAATTTCACCCATTTTTGAAGCGGACTGGGAAAATTGCACCACTTGGCACTGTGAAATCTGTGATATTCAGAAAGGAAAATTTGCACTACTACTCAGTCAAGTTCTGAATGACGGATAAAGTCGTTTCAGCTTAATGCGGGCATCCCTCCAGTATGCCGCACTAAAAACTTTAAACTACGATTGACTGAGTACTTAGTTGGTCATGGCTTGCAGCTTCTTCCATAATCAGACAGTGATCATCGACATCGCAGAACAATTCGAGTAAACTCATGGTTGACACCTTCCTGGGGTGTAGTTTGATTTTGGATGAACCCTAACCCGGACAAGCCGGAACCAAAAGAGTTATCCACAGATTACACAGATAGAATAATCTTGCTAATCTGCCTAAGTGGAGCGATATCTGTGGAAGATTTTCTTGTACACTGTGCAAAGAGTTCAGAGCCAAGGTACTACGCGCTAATGGAAGGTATCGCCTCTTTTGTATCTCCGAACTCAGGTTAGTAGTTACATGAAATCGAAAACGCTTTCAAAATTCCTTGCGCTGATCCTGGCGTTCGCGCTTTACCTGGACCTATCGGTAACGCCCTCAGCCGCCGCTGAACCCTCCATCAACCCGGACAACCCGAACATCCTCTTCATCTTCATCGATGATATGAACACGGTTCCGGGCGTTTACGGCGGGCAAGCGCAAACGCCCAATATCGACCGCCTGGCCAGCGAGGGCATGCTTTTCACCAACGCCTATGCCGCGGCCCCGGCGTGCAATCCCTCCCGCATCGCCATGCTGACCGGGTTGCGGCCCGCCTCCAGCGGCATCACCACCCTGGGGCCTGCGCATCGAAAATGGCGCGACTACCTCGCCCGCCCGGATGGCCCGGCCTACCAGTATTACGGCGAGGGCATCGACAAGATCGAGACCATCTTCCAGCACTTGCACGATAACGGCTACTACATTGCCAGCACGGGCAAGACCTTCCACGACAATGATCAACTTGCCCAGGAACCGTGGGACGATCTGCGAAAATGGAATTTCTGGCCCGGCATCGGTTGGCCGGAAAATTTGCCTCTGCACGGCATGTCCGAATACTACGACAACGTCTCGTCGGATTCAGATTGGGGCGCGATTGAAAACGCGGTAGACCCTGATTCTGGCTCGACCTTTTATGCTGAATCCGACCTGCCTGACTACGAAACGACGCAGAACGCCCTCGACATCCTCAACACCACGCCAACGGACAGACCCTTTTTCGTTGGCGTGGGCTTCCTGCTCCCCCATCTGCCCTGGTACGTTCCCCAGAGAATGCTCGACCTGTACCCGTTACAGTCCATCACGCCTCCCGAAACCATCCCGGACGACCTGGCCGACATCCCACCCGACGGGGTGGGGCTCGTCTGGCAGCGCGGCGGCTACTACGACCAACAATACGTGTTCGATGATGACTATCAGTGGAAGAACGCGGTGGCGCATTATCTGGCGGGCGTTTCGTATGTGGATGAACAGGTGGGGCGCATCCTGAATGTTCTGGAAGACAGAAATCTGGCCGGGAACACCATCGTCGTCCTCTGGAGCGACCACGGCTACCACCTGGGCGAGAAAAAGCATCTGCAAAAACACACGCTCTGGGAAGTGGCGACGCGAGCGCCCCTGATCATCAAAGCGCCCGGCGTGACTGCGGCGGGTTCCGCCACCGACGCCACCGTTAACGGCGTCGATCTTTTCCCCACCCTGGTGGATTTGGCCGGACTGGACATGCCCACCGATTTCCACCGCGACGGCAGAAGCCTGCTTCCCCTGCTGCAAAACCCGGACGAACACTGGCCCTGGCCAGCGACGATCACCCTGGGACGCTGGGATCGGCCCACCGCCGAACGCTCCGCCATCCGCACGCGGGGCTGGAGCTATATCCGCTATGATCTCAACGATCACGACCCGGACCGCAGAGAAGAGTTGTATTTCCGCATCACCGATCCCCATGAATGGCGCAATCTACTCTCCGCACGCAACGCCAACCCCGACGATTATCGCGGCGTGAGATTATTTTTGGAAGCTGTTTTGCGTGGCCAAATCCTGCCGGACGAGCCTCCCACCGCCCGCGATCAGCAGATCTCGGTCCCCCTGGGATTGATGACGCCCATTCAAATCACGGGGGACGATCCCAATCTGGATTACCTGGTCTTCAGGATCACATCCTTGCCAACCGCGGGAAAACTCTACGCCAGCAAGGAGGGGGGAGCGCCCGCCGAGGAGATTACAGAGCCGGGAACGCTCATCATCAACAAACCGGGTTGGTCGGCGAATCTGGTGTACGAGCCCACTGGCGGCGACATCTCGGATCGGTTCACTTTTTCCGCCAGCGATGGCAGGCAAACCGTGGATGGCGTCGTGGACATCTCGCTTCGCGAGGAGACAATTTATCGACTTGCTTTGCCGGTGGTTATGCAGGATTGAACTGGACGCGTCCAGCCCCAGATTAAAGATTAAGGAACCTTCCGTGAATCATCCTGATCCCTTAATCTTTGATCTTTAATCATTACTCTGCACACATCAATTTGTGAAGATATGAGACGTTGATTCTGAATCACGCCCTGATCTGTGAACTCTGTGGATGCTCTTCTTCAGGCGGCGGTCACGACCTGCGCCAGCGATTCCATGCGCTGGTCGCGCAGCCGGCCGCGAATGACCTGGGCCGTCTTCTCCATCATCAAAAAGCCAAAACGGCAGTCCGCCTTGAAGGCCTCCAGCAGCGCCAGACAATCGAAGACGATCACCCGGCAGGACGTCAGCGCTTTGGCCCCGGCCATGCTCTCGTAAGGCGGCACCAGTCCCGACCAACCGAACACCTCGCCCGGCCCCACCGCGCTGAGCACGACATGCTCGGTCTCATATCCGCTGGTGAGTTGATCGGCGACAGAGTGCTCTACGTTTTGGGCGGGCACCTCGACCACAATGCCAACAGCGCCTTCCATCACGATGAACATCTCATGCAGTTCTTCGCCTTCGTAAAAAAACATGTGTCCTTCTTCGGCGGATAGCTCCTTGGCGGTGTTGGCCAACGTGACAAGGTTTTCGTGGCTGAGACCGACGAAAACAGGATAGCGACGAAGTAATTCGGGTGAAATCATAATCTCCTTCCTATAAACGCGCGCCATGGGGCGGGGGTTCCGCACTGGGGGTGGTTGAATCGGAACCACGCAACTCTGGCATGTTTGTAGTTCAGGTGTGCGCCAGAAAGTCTGACTCATGGTTGATAACGAGGTATTGGGTGCTGGATACCGGGTATTGGATATTTTCTCGGAACACCGAATACCCAATATCCAACTCACGATGCATCGATGCCGAGATCTTCTAAAACAGCCTTTGTGACCCGGGGGATGGCCCGCGCCACCGCCGGTGTGGGCGTATCGCTGAAGTCGAGGACGTTTTCGACAGAGATGGCGTAGATGATGATGTCGTCGGGCAAGGGCAAGCCCATGCGCCGCCCCGAATCCAGGGCGGTGACGAGGCTGGCGTCGTGCGCGGAAGCAGAATGCTGGGTGGGGCTGATCGCTTCCAGGTCGGGTAAAGACATCTGCTGGACGGAACCGGGCGGGGCGTCGCCGAGCGTGAGGGCGTCGATCAGGATCACGCGGTCGTAGCCGACCATCATTTCCATCAGCCGCAATCCGCCCACGCTGGCCTCGGTGACATCGATACTGTCGTCGTGTCCCGAGCCCAGCGCCTGTTCAACCGCATAGGCCACCTTCACGCCAACGCCGTCGTCGGTGAGAATGGGATTGCCGAGGCCGATAACGAGGGTTTTCATGGGCACGTGGTGCGTGGTGCGTATTGCGTGCCGACAAAAAACGGAACACGCAATACGCAAAACGGTCAAACGTACTGGCTCAACCTTTCCACTTCCTCCCCGCCAGCGTCGCGTATCACCACCTCCAGCGGCAT
>DUEF01000328.1 GCA_011176555.1 Caldilineae bacterium | reverse complement strand
GAGGAGCGTTTTTTGCGACGAAACAATCCCCAACTTCGCAGAGTACGCCTAAGTAATTTGGCGATTGCTTCGCTCTGCTCGCAAAGACAGTGTTAAGTTAGTTAGTTTACAGTGTACTTAGCATCTACGGCGCCGGCCAGACGGGGATGCCGTCAAGAGCCCATCCTTCGACTTGAGCGATGGCAGCGCGGATAGAGGCCGGTAACTGCGTTTTCTGATTCCGACCATAATCGAACATCACCACCAGCGTTTCACCTTCAGCCGCGACCACCTGCTTCCTGGCGCTGACCAATTTGTACTGCATGGGAAAACGATCCTCACCCAGCCCCGGAATCCGCACCCCCACCTGGATGCGATCAGGATAGGAAAGCGGAAAACGATAACGGCAATTCTGGCTGTGCACGATGGGGCCAATGCCGCTGGTCTTCATCACTTCTAACAACCTGGTGTGCTCGAAATAGTGGACGCGGGCGCTCTCGAAATAACGAAAATAGACGACGTTGTTGACGTGCTGGAACGCGTCCATATCGCCCCAGACAACATCGGTTTCGTAGATGATGGGGTAATCGGCGAGAAGATCAGTCATAATCTCCTCACCAATCGCGCAGGAATTGCACGAGCAAGCGCACACCAAACGCCGTCGCGCCCGCCGGGTAGACGGGACGGGCCTTCTCGCTCCAGGCCATGCCAGCGATGTCGAGATGCGCCCAGGGATAATCCTCGGTGAAGTGCTGCAAGAATTTGGCGCTGGTGCTCACGCCAGCCTTGGTCTTGGGTGCGGTCGAATTCTTGACATCCGCAAAATCGCTGCGGATCTCCTCGGCATATTCGGCGAACATCGGCATCGGCCAGAGTCGTTCTCCTGTGGCCGCAGCGGCTGCCATCAGGCGATCCCGCAGCGCCTCCTCTTCGGTGAACAGGCCCGCCGCTTGAGCGCCCAGGGCCGTGCTGATAGCGCCGGTGAGCGTCGCCAGATCCACCACCGCTTTGGCGTCGGCGTAACGACCGGCATAGGCCAGGGCGTCGGCCAGAATCATGCGGCCCTCGGCGTCGGTGGAAATGACCTCCATGGTCTTGCCCGTCATGCCGGTAAAGATGTCGCCCGGTTTCTGCGCCCGGCCATTGATCGTGTTCTCGGTCAACGGCGCTAGCCCGACCACGTGCAGCGGCAAATCCAGCAGGGCGGCCGCGCGCAGCGCCGCGATCACGTCGGCCGCGCCGGTCATGTCGTCCTTCATCTTCCACATCAGCGAAGGCCGGGCGATCTTGAGCGAGTAGCCGCCCGTGTCAAAAGTGACGCCTTTGCCCACCAGCACCACCGTGTCCAACTCGTTGGCTCGCGCTTTGTTGTGTTCGAGGATGACGAACTTGGGAGGCTCATCGCTGCCCTTGGCCACAGCCAGGAGGATGCCCATACCCAGCGCCTCCATGTCCGCCCGCTCCAGAATGGTGCAATCCAGGCCTGTTTCAGCGGCCATTTGGCGGGCGGTTTCAGCGATCATGGTGGGGGTGGCGATATTGGCCGGTTGCGCCTCCAGGTCTCGGGCCAGGATCGCACTCTCGGCGATGATGCGTCCGGTTTCGACGCCCTTGGTGATGGCTGGGAGTTGCGTCGAACTGTACTCCACCACCGTCAAAGTCTCGATCTTCGCCCCGTACCCGCCCTCGCTACTGCGCCGGGGCATGGTGTAAAGCTCCAACATGCTGGCTTCCGCCACGGCCTGGGCCGCGTCTTGTGGATCGAGGCCGCCGATGCCAGCGCCATGCACGATGGTGGCCACGGTTTTAGCGCCGGCTTTATTGGCCGCGGCGATTGCCTTAGCCGTGGCAGTGCGTACGGCCTGCAGGTCGAAACGCTCCCGGTCGCCAAGGCCGACAACAAGGACGCGAGGCGCGGGAAGCGCGCCGGAAGTGTACAACAGGGTGGTTTCACCGAGCTTGCCCGTGCAATCGCCCAGGGCGATGATCTCGGAGATACGCCCGCCCAGGGCGTGATCCACCGCGCCGGTCGCGCCGCCAGGATGCAGGACGCCTTCGAACAGGTTGACGATGATGAGATCTGCTGCGTATGGAGCAATGTTTGCTTGTCGAATCGTGATTTCCATGAGTTTTTTTCCTTGGTGACCAACACTCGGTCGGTGCTGGTCACCGCTGTTCCTTACCAGCGTTGATGCACCTGTTCGCGGATGTAGCGGTCGTAGACAGCTTGCACTTTCGCCATCTGCGCGTCGGTGAGGGGCGGTAAATCTGCTGCTGCGGCGTTGTCTTCGATCTGGCGGATGTTTTTGGCGCCGGGGATGACGGTGGACACGGCGTCGAACATCAAGATCCAGCGCAGCGCCAATTGCGCCATGGTGGCGTTGGGCGGCGTCAAAGAGCGAAGCTCTTCCACTGCTACCAGGCCGGTCTCGTAGTCCACGCCGGAGAAGGTCTCGCCGACATCGAAGGCGTCTCCGTGGCGATTGTAGTTGCGATGATCGTCGGCGGTGAAAGTGGTGGAGCGAGTCATTTTGCCCGTGAGCAAACCGGAGGCCAGGGGCACGCGGGCGAGGATAGCCACGTTACGGCGTTTGGCTTCGCGGAAGAAAAGCTCGGCCGGACGCAAGCGGAACATGTTGAAGATGATCTGCACGCTTTCGACGCCCGGGAATTCGATGGCCTTCAGCGCCTCCTCCACCTTTTCGACGCTGACGCCGTAGTGCTTGATCTTGCCCGCCCGCACCATGTCGTCCAGGGCCTGGAAGACCTCTGGCCGGTAATAGACTTCGGTGGGAGGGCAGTGCAACTGCACGAGATCAAGGCTGTCGGTCTCCAGGTTTTTCAGGCTGCGGTCGACAAAGCGGTTGAGGTTTTCGGCGTTGTAACCATCGGCCACGTGCGGGTTGAGACGCCGCCCGGCCTTGGTCACCACGTAAAAAGGCTCGGATCGTTCCCGGCGCAGACGAGCGATGCGGCGTTCGCTGAGGCCATCTCCGTACACATCCGCCGTGTCGAAGAAATTGACGCCCAGATCAAGGGCCCGGTGCAGGGTGGCCATGGCGTCATCTTCATCCACATAGCCCCAATCTGCGCCGATGGCCCAGGCCCCGAATCCGATTTCTGACACCTGCCAACCGGTGCGACCAAAAGTTCGATAGTTCATGGTCTCATTTCCTTTTCGAGTGTAGGATTATAACTGTACATGATGGCCTGTCCGACCAAAAACTTGTTTTGGAATCATTGCCTGCTCCTGGGGACTGCCTCTGTCAAAGATCCAGTTCCTTCTTCACTTGTTGCAATTGGGCGATGGCCTGCCGGATCAACGCCTGATGGTCGGGCTTTTGAATCCAGGCGGAAGCGCCGGAGGGGTGGGGGAGGGGGATGACGATGCGCCCTTCGAGTTGAAAACGATTGCCGATCAGATCGACCAACTTGCGACCCCGGCCAAAAAAGCGGTCTATCGCCATCTTGCCCACGGGAACCAACACTTCGGGATCGACCAGCGTGATTTCCGCATCCAGCCACTCGCCGCACAATCGCTGCTCGGCGCGGGTGGGCGCTCGGTCGCCGCGTCCTGATTTGTTCGGGCCCGGAAAACATTTGGTGACCGATGTGATATAAAAACTCGACCGAAACGCTGCTTCCGGCCAACCGGCCTGGCCCAACCAACGAAACAGACGAGCGCCCGCCGAGCCACTGAACGGCAGATGGGTCTTGGTCACCTCGGACACGCCCGGCGCTTGTCCCACCACCATCAATCTCGCCTGCGCGTCGCCCGAGAAAATGGGCGGCCCCTGGATAGGGTAACCGGCCTCCAAGCATTGTTGGCAATGGGCAATCTGCGCCTGAACCGCTGCCAGGCTCGTCATCGAAGAATCAGATAGCATACTGCCCGCCATTGTATCACGTGTGGATAAAGCGACAAAATGTTCACGGATTTCCCCCTTCACCGGACAATTATCAAATTATTCATTCAATGCTATAATGTGCAGCAACCATCCAGACGAAATCTTTTATCCACCCCCTGCACGCTATGCTTGGTTCTAGCGGATTCTCACGCTTCCTTCTCTATGCTCCTGCTGGCGGGCGTTCTTCATGCCAAGCGTAACCACGAGTAACGCGTGAATTCCGTTGGAGGTAATGCGACTATGGCCGAATCCCTTTCCCCAGAATCGGACCCCAAAGCCCCCACCGCCGGTGACGAAGAGCTTATTCAGATCGGCGTGCATGGCACTGTCTTTCCTCCCCCGGAAGAGGGTAAGCCTGTCGTCGACCTCGCGACAGGCGCTGCGTCCGCTGAAAAGACAAGCGAAGCGAAGCTTTCTGAGCACGAAGATATGAATACAGACCAGACCGAAGCGACGCCTCAACCAGAGCCGGCGACAGCCCCCGCCCAAACAATCGATTCGGGAAAAAACGCCCGTAAATCCTGCCTGGTTGGTTGTCTGCATGACGTGCTGTTGGTTTTGATCAGCACGCTGTTGGGAGGAGCGCTGGTGTTGGCCGTCTTGTTGTTCCTCAATGGCACCCTGGACATGCGGAGTCACGATTCGGTCGTTTCGCTGAATAGCCGTACGGAAACGCTCTTCGATGATTTTTCCGCGTTGAATGACCGGGTGAACGCCAACACGGATGCCGTGGAAGGGTTGAAAACGAATTTGTCCGACGCCGACGGACATCTCGCCAGCATCGACGAACAGATGCAGAGCATGGATGACCATGTTCAGGGCTTGGATGATCAACTGCAGACGTTGGATGCGCAGGTGCAGGCTGTGGATGCGCAGGTGCAAACGCTGGATGGCCGCGTGCAAGACCTGGATCAGCGCACGCAGAGGCTGGACATCAAGATTACGACCGTGCACGAGGAGGTAGTCGTACTCAATCAGGAAGTGGCCAAGGTGTCTGTGCGCACCGACCAGATCGAGAATGAAATGGTCGGCGTTCGCCAACAGATGGAGGGAATCAGTCAGACTGCCGAGCGTTTCGACATCTTCGCCGATGGTCTGCGGACATTGGCGGATTCTCTGGCCCGCCCGGCTCCGGTTGCTCCTGAGGCAGACCTATCCGCCACCGAGCCGATTTCGACCACCGAGCCTGTCACCGTCTCCATCACTATCACGACTTCTGAAACCGTCGCTGCCGCTAGCCCCCTCACGCCAACGGTTTCGCTGCCACTGGTGGGCAATCAGGTCGACGCCGACGCTGCTGAAGCGGGCGAGGAAAGCTCTGCAAGCGCAGAAACGACTTCCACCGCCTTCAGCGTCGCCGATATCCCCACCCTGGCGCTGTTCCCGCCCCTGACTCCCATTCCCGACCTTTCTGCGGGGCAAAGCCATATTCTCGGCCTGGTGTGGGACGATCTCAACGGTGACGGTTTGCCGCAGGATGGCGCAGTTCCTGTCCCGGCTGTCACCATAATCTTGCACGACGCCCGCGGCAATGTCCTGGTTCGAACGATCACTGACAGCGCCGGGCGTTATCTCTTCGCCAACATCGCTCCGGGTGTCTACATCGTCGAAGAAATCGATCCCGCCACGGCCGACTCCATCAGCCCCAATCTCGTCACCGTGACAGCGCCGGCCGGAAGCGTGATCGAGACTAACTTTGCGGATCAGTAGGGGTGATCGGCGTAAGGGCGATCGGCGGGTCGCCCCTACCGTTCTCTACGCCGATAAAAATCTAACTGCACACTGCCATACCGGCGCGAATCCACCCGCTCCAGGTGTTCCAGCGCCGGTTTTTCATATTCCTTGGGATGGATCTGCACGATGACCTCCCCGTCCGGGGTCAACAACTCCGGTCGGGCGTCGAGCAGGGCCAGGGCTTGCAACCACAGCCCTTCGTACTGGGGCGGGGCCACGTAAATCAGATCGAACGGAGCCAGATCTGGCCATTGCAACACCTTGAAGGCATCCCCTCGAATCACCTGCGCTTGCTCGGCCAGCCGGGTGTTTTGTAGATTGTGACCGATGATTTTCAGGGCCTTGCCGGAACGCTCGACGAAAACGGCTTCGGCCGCGCCCCGGCTCAGCGCCTCTATGCCCACCGCCCCCGTGCCCCCGAACAAATCCAACACCCGGGCAGCGACGATGTCATTGCCCAGGATATTGAACAACGCTTCCTTGGCCCTGTCGGTGATGGGGCGAGTGCCTTTGCCTGGCACAGACTCCAGACGTCGGCCCTTTGCCGAACCGGCGATCACCCTCATGATTTCACCTTGGCGGGGACGGAATCGGCCGGAGGCCGACCGCTGCGCAGGAAAGCAAGCAGGCGGTGCGGGAACATGAGCTTGCGGTCGACGATGAACCAGGTTAGCAGCAACAACCCCAGCGCTTCCAGCACCAGCAGGATCGGTTCCTGAACGATGATTTCCAAATAGGCGTGCAGCATCTCCCGCGGCGAACTCACGTGCCGCCACTGATGCCAACCCCACCCGCGCAGCGGCCAGAGCAGCGTCTGGGTAAAGCCCCACATACGGTCTGCCAGCAAATGACCTGAAAAGGCCAACAAATAGGGCAGCCAACGTCTCAGGCTGCCGCTCATCCAGGCGAAAAGCCACAACAATCCATGCAGCAACAGGGTGTGGCCAAAAAACAAGGCTGCATTGGCGTCGGGAAACACAAACCACGCCAGGGGCTTATCGATCAGGTCGGGGAGAACCGCCGCCAGAGCCACCAGACGATAATCGGCATCGACAAAATGTCCTGTACTGCGCTGGATGGCATTCAAACCTGCCCATGTCCATTCAATGTGTCCGGTCGGTAACATCTATCGGCTCCATACGGCCATTATACAAAAAAACGAGTAGACCAGTAAATCAGTAGATCAGGGATCGGTCTACCCGTCTACCGATTTACTGGTTTCCCAGAGAAAAATGTGATATAGTGGATGAAATCGTCGAAACGAGGCGATTTTCCCCCATTATTTGCCGATCATGTCTATTCGCACTGCCTACATCACCAGTTTTGCCCTGGGGCTGCTCGCTTGGGGCGCGCTGGCCGCGCTCGTCACGTACACCCAGCCCGATGCATCTCTCCAACTGGCGGTGAGCTTGGCCCTTCTCCTGGTTGCGATCAGCGCCACGACCATGCCTTTTTGGGGACGCATCCACCAGCGTCTGTCCCCGAATTCTCAGGGATTGGTCATCAAGACAGCAGTGCGGCAGGGGTTATGGACGGGTTTGTTTGTGATCGTATTGCTTCTATTCCATTTCATCGATCTCCTGGACTGGATCTTGGTGCTGGTGACACTGATGCTTTTCGTGTTGCTCGAAGCTTTTCTGCAACAACGAGATCGCTGGAAAAGTGCTGATCAAGTGATGACGCCACAACCCAAAGCGTCGAAGCCTCGTCGCTCGTCACCGGCCTCGTCGCACCGGGCGGGTTACAGCATGGCCAGGACGAAAAAAGGTAGCGCGAAGCAGGCGGGTAAGAAAAAGAAGTAGCGATTCTCTGTTGGATATTTGATATTGAGTATTAGATATTGGGTCGTGCACGACATCTTGCTGATCGTCGAATATCCAATACCTAATCCCCAAAACCGAACGTGGGCAACACCAACGGCGGGGGGTCAGAAGCCTGCCCGAGATACACATCTAGGGCATGGCGCAGGGCGACGCGGTCATCCCAGGGGTGCTCGACATCGCCAAAACACATCGATTGCTCGTGTCCCTTGCCGCAGACGATGACGACATCCCCAGGTCGGGCATGACGCAAAGCCAGTTGCATGGCGCGATACCGGTCGGGCTCGGTCAGCGCCGTTCCCCCCGCGACCCGGCACGCTTCGGCGCTGGCGGAGATGATGGCGGCCAAGTCCTCGGTGCGGGGGTCTTCGGCCGTGATGATGGCCAAATCGGCCAGGCGACCGGCGATCTCGCCCATCAAGCGCCGTTTGGCCACATCGCGCAGCCCGGCGGACCCGAACACCACGATCACCCGACCGTTGGTCATGCCCCGCGCGGTTTGCAGCGCCGCCTCCAGGGCATAAGGCGTGTGTGCGAAATCGACAATGGCTGTGAAGGATTGCCCCCGCTCGATGCGCTCCATGCGGCCAGGAATGCCAGGCATGACCGCCATGCCCCGCCGAATCGCCACGTCGTCGATCTCCAGCAGAAAAGCGACGGTGATGGCCGCCAGGCTGTTGTAGATGTTGAAACGTCCCACCAGCGGCGTCTGAATCTCGACCTTTCGGTGCTGGCCCCAGCGCGCGGTAAAACGCAGGCCGTCAGCGTCATGTCCGATATCCAGCGCCCGTACATCGCCCTGCTCGATCCCGTAACTGACGGCGCGGGGAACAGCGTAGCCGCGCAACCACGGGTATGAAATATCGTCAGCGTTGAGGACGGCGACGCGAGGAACGCCGGGCTTGGGTTGAGCTTCGCTCAAGAGCTCCAGCAGACGACCCTTCGCGGCCAGATAGCCCGCATAATCCCCGTGCTCGTCGAGATGTTCGTGCGTGACGTTGGTGTATACGGCGATGTCGTAGTCTGTGCCCGCCACCCGCCACTGGCTCAAGCCGTGCGAAGTCGTTTCCAGGATGGCCCAGGTCACGGCGGCGTCAGCCATCTGGCCGAGATAGCGCTGCAGGTCGGGCGCATCGGGGGTGGTGGTGTGCAGACCGGTGTCCAGGATTTGGTCGCCGATCCGGGCGCTGACAGTGGTGATCAGGCCGGCGTTTTGTCCCGCGGCCGAGAGGATGCTGTGCAGGATGTTGCTGGTGGTGGTCTTGCCATCGGTGCCGGTGACGCCGATCACGCCCATTTTGCGGCTGGGGAAGCCCTGCCAGGCCGCGACCAGACGCCCCAATGCCCAGCGTCCGTCCTCGACCCGCAGGTAGGGAACGCTCAGGCGCAGGTCTTGTTCCCCGACCACCGCACTGGCCCCGGCCGCCAGCGCTTGCGGGATGTAGCGATGGCCATCGACGCTGACGCCGGGATAGGCCACAAATAGCGCGCCGGGCCGCACCTGTCGGGAATCACAGGTGATGGTCGAGATCTGCAATTCTGGTCGGGAGCAGGACAGGTCGAGGACCGTCGCCAGTTGGCCTAGGGTGAGGGGCATAGGAGGGGGGTGCATGGTGGATGGTGCGTGGATCATAGCATGGTTGTCGGCCGGTTACAATGTGGCGCGGCAATTCCGGGTATTGGGTGCTGGGTATTGGGCGGATCTGCGTATATCAAATACCCAATATCCAATACCAACACAAAGCCCGCACCATGGCGGATGCGGGCTTGTTTCCGAGGAGGTTGAATCGTTTTTTACATGCCGCTGGCGATCACGAGATTGACGGACTCGGTGGCCCAAGTGATGAAGGGCTGGGCGGCAATGCCGATGACCAGCACCATCACCGCTGTGATAATCAACGCCGTCTTCAATCCGCCACTGAGCGTGACAGGCGTGTCATCCTCGCTTTCGCGGAAGGCCATGTAGCGCACTACATTCAAGTAGTAGGCCGCGCCAATCACGACATTGATGGCCGCGACAAGCGCCAGGATCAGAAGCTGCTGGTTGACCACGGCCGCGAAAACGAAGAACTTGCCGATGAAGCCGGCGGTGGGCGGAATACCGGTCAGCGAGAACAGGAAAAGCGTCATCAGCAACGCTAAACCCGGCGCTCGCTTGAACAATCCCGCGTATTCGTTGATGTCATAGATCTCATTTTGCCGCTCCAAGACCATCACCACCAGGAAAGCGCCGATGTTGGTGAACAGGTAGCCGAAAATGTAGAGTAACAAGCCGTTGAGCCCGCCAAAGGTGTCGTTGGGATTGATGGCGACCAGGCCGAGGAGGATGTATCCAGCCTGAGCGATGGAGGAATACGCCAACATGCGCTTGACGCTGGTCTGCTTGAGCGCCGTAAGATTGCCGACGGTCATGGTGAGCATGGCCACCGCGCCGAGGATGGCCGTCCAATCGGTGACGAAGTGTGGAAAAGCAGTAATGAACACCCGTCCCGCCACGGCGAATCCTGCGGCTTTGGAAGCAGTGGAAAGGAAGGCGGTGACCGGCGTGGGCGCGCCATCGTAGGTGTCGGGCGCCCACTGGTGGAAGGGCACCAGGCTGGCTTTGAAGCCGAAACCGGCCAGCAACAGCACGATGGCGGCAATGCCCAGTAACTGTTGGTTGCCCGTCGCCGTGAAAACTTGCCCGATGGCGGCCAGATCGGTGCTGCCGGTGGCGCCGTACAACAACGACATGCCGTACAACATCACCGCACCGGCGGATGCGCCATAGAGGAAATACTTGATGGCGGCTTCCTCCGAGCGCTTGTTGTTACGCAGAAAACCGGCCAGGATATAGGAGGTGATGGAGAGGAACTCGATGCCGACATAAACCAGGATCAGGTTGGCGGCGCTGGCGATGATGGAGATGGCGAGCGCCGCGAACACGAACAGGGCGTAGAATTCACCCAGGTAGCGGCTGCGGCCCTTCATAAAGTGGATGGACGCCAGAATCACCAGGCTGATGCCGATGATAGCCGCCACCTTGAAGAAGAGTGCGTACAAATCAACCGCCATGGTCGAAGCGACAATCTCGCTGGGCCCGGACAAGATCAGGGAGATGGCGGCGACAAGCGCCAACATCAGCCCCACCAGGGCGACAATGGCGGCGGTACGTCCATCGTCGCGGCGGCGACGCGCCAGATCGACGATGAGGACGGCAAAACCGGTGATAAAGAGTATCAGTTCTGGCGAAAGTAGTTTGACGATATCAAAAAGGTTCAAAGTCATCCCTCCTGATGGTGATTAGGAATGAGAATCAAAGTGGTTGTTCATTCCTTAGAAGAGAGTGGAGAGGATGTCGACAGAGAAATGGTTGAAGAAGGTCAACACCAGGGTGGGGAAAATACCGAGCAGGATCATGAGGAAGACAAGCGGCCAGAGGGTGATTTTCTCGAATCGGGCCATGTCGGTGGGGCCATCCGCGTGCTCCCCTGTGATCGTCGTCCAGTGATCCCAGCGTTTCGGGTCGTATTGGCCCAAGAAAATACTCTGGATGATGCGGTAGAGGATGTAGGCGGCGGTGATGACGATGCCGATCACGCCAATCAGAGCCAGAACAGGCACAATGCCGAAAGCGCCCCGGAAGGTGAAGAACTCAGCCCAGAATCCGGCCAGGCCCGGCAATCCCAATGAAGCGAAGCCGGTGAACATGAAGGTGGCGTAAAAAGCGGGCACGATGGCGCTGTATCCGCCGAATTTGCTCAGGTCTCGGGTATGGGCTCGTTCGTAGATGACGCCGACCAGGAAGAATAAAGCGCCCGTGATGATGCCGTGGAAGAACATCTGCAAGGCCGCTCCGTTGAGGGCCATGGCCGCGGTATCGAACAGGCCGTGCTCATCCGGGTTGCCGTTGAGCGCCCAGGCCGCCGCGCCGATGCCCAACATCACGTAACCCATGTGGCTGACCGATGAGTAAGCGATCAGTCGCTTCAAATCGGTTTGCGCCAGGGAGACGAACGCACCGTAGACGATGCCGATCACGCCGATCAGGGCTACGATCCAACCGTAGGTTGCGAAGGCGTCGGGGAAGAGCGGCAGGAGGATGCGCAGGAAGCCGTAAGCGCCCAACTTCAGCAACACTCCGGCCAGGATCACTGACCCGGCCGTGGGAGCGGCGGTATGCGCATCAGGCAACCAG
>DUEF01000327.1 GCA_011176555.1 Caldilineae bacterium | reverse complement strand
GTGATGACCACAGGAGCGCCGGAATCCCGCAGCATGTGGGCCAGGCGCTCGCCGGGATAGTTGGGGTCTATGGGCAGATAAGCGCCGCCCGCTTTGAGCACGCCCAGCAGGGCCACGATCATGTCCAACGAGCGCTGAACGCTGACCCCCACCAGGGTTTCTGGCCCCACCCCCAGCTCTTGCAGGTGATGCGCCAGTCGATTGGCCCGGCGATCCAGCTCGGCATAGGTCAGGCGCTGATCCTGCCAGACCACAGCCTCGGCATCGGGCGTAGCATCCACCTGCTGCTCGATGCGGCGATGAACGGGGATATCGAGGGGGACATCCGTAGCTGTGTCATTCCAGCCGGACAGCACCTGTTCAAGCTCCGCTTGCGGCAGCAAAGGCAACCCGGAAATAGCCCGGTCAGGATCGGCGACAATCCCCTCCAGCAGGATCTGGAAATGGTCCAGCAGGCGCTGGATGGTGCTCTCGTTGAACAGATCGGTGCTGTACTCGGCCGAAACGTCGAGCCCGTCCGCCAGTTCACTCACGGCCAGCGTCAGATCGAAAGTGGCGGTTCCTGCATCTACATCGATGCTGCTGAAGACCAGATCGCCCACTGGCTGCGCTTTCACGGGCGCATTCTGGAGGATCAACATGACCTGGAACAGCGGCGTGTGGCTCATGTCGCGTTCTGGCTGCAAGACCTCCACCAATTGCTCGAAGGGCAGGTCCTGGTGGGCAAAAGCGCCCAGCGAGGTCTCGCGCACCCGCTGCAACAGCTCCCGAAAGCTGGGATCGCCGGAGAGGTCAGTGCGGAAGACCAGGGTGTTGATGAGGAGTCCGATGAGGGGCTCCAGCTCGGGCAGGGTGCGATTGGCGATGGGCGAGCCCACGCTGATGTCTTCCTGCTCGGTGTAGCGATAGAGCAAAGTCTGGAACGCAGCCAGCAGCGCCATAAACAGCGTCGCTCCCTCTGCGTTGGCCAGCGCCTTCAAGCCCGCGGTCAATTCCGGCGGAAAACGGCGGGAGAGAGTGGCCCCGCGCGAGCTCAACACGGCCGGTCGGGGCCGGTCGCCCGGCAATTCGAGCAGCGGCAATTCCCCACCGAGCTGTTCTTTCCAATACGCCAGTTGCCGCTCCAGCCCCTCGCCCTGCAACTCCTCCTCCTGCCACAGGGCGTAATCAGCGTACTGAATGGATAATTCAGGCAGGGGAGAGGGTCTGCCCTCGGAGAAGGCATTGTAGAGAATGGCAATCTCTCGCACAAAAATCCCCATCGACCAGCCATCAGAGATGATGTGATGCATGGTGAAGAGGATGATGTGCTCTTCCGGTTCCAGTCGCAGTAATTTGCCGCGCAGGAGCGGCCCCCGGGACAGATCGAAGGGTTGGCGGGCCTCCTGCATGGCCAGACGCATGGCTTCCTGTTCCCGGATATCCGCAGGCAAATCGCTCAGGTCTTCGACCGGAATGTCGAGATGCAGTTCGGGCAGGATGACCTGCACCGGTTCATCCTCCATCACAGCGAAAGTGGTCCGCAGAATCTCATGCCTGCTGATGACGGCGTTTAGCGCCCGCTCCAGCACATCCACATCCAGTGGCCCGCTGATACGCAGCACCATGGGGATGTTGTAATAAGGGCTGTTCGGCTCGAATTGATCGAGGAACCACAGACGCTTCTGGCCGAAGGAGGTGGGGAAGACAAAGACTTCCTCTTCCTCGACGGGGTCGGCGAGAAGAGTCTGTGGGTCGGAAGGGGAGGAGGCTTGGGTCATGGAATGAAATTGCGGATTTCGGATTGCGAAGTGCGAATTGAAGATCTGTAGTAACCGCCCTGAAAAAACACGTCATTTCGACGACCAGCGGGAGGCCTGTCCCGAGTGGAACGAGGGAACTAATCCCCTTGATGAACCGGGGGGGCTATTCGCCAGGGGATGTCTCGCTCTGCTTCGACATGACGTTGTTCATCTTCCGTACAGATTATGAACATTACAGAAATAAAACGGTAATAGGTTGGAGCGACCTCCGGGAGGTGGCGGCAAGGATTCTTGTTGAAAGACAGGCACTTCGCCAGTTAAATCTTTCGGAAATGGCGACATTTCATCACTACCTCCCGGAGGTCTTGGTTACCTGATTATTTATTGAAGATCCATCATCTGTGGACAAAAAGAGGGGTTGTCAGTCGTTATGATCTGGACATCACTTCTTCAAATCGGAGCGTTTCATGCGACGGGCGCTGCGAGAGGAGCGGGTGATGGAGGGGCGCTGGGGCTGAGTCTCGACCTGCTGTGCTGCTTCCACCGCCTCGGCGATGCCGGCCACTGTGGGGGTCTCGAACAGCTTGCGCAGGGGCACCTCGACGCCGAATGCGTCTCGCACCCGAGAGATGAACTGCGTCGCCAGCAGAGAGTGGCCACCCAGCTCAAAGAAATTATCATCTACGCCCACCCGCTCCAGGCCGAGCAACTCAGCAGAAATGAGCGCAAGTTGTTCCTCGACGGGTGTGCGTGGGGCCACGTAGGGCATCTCTTGTTGCGCTCGACTGGCGTCAGGTGCGGGCAGGGCCTTGCGATCGATTTTGCCGCTGGGCGTGAGGGGAAAAGCATCGAGGACGATGATGTATGCGGGCGTCATGTACTCCGGCAATTTGCTGCGCAGGTAATCTTGCAGATCGCCCACAGCAAGCGCAGCGCCATCGTGTGCGACGACATACGCCGCCAGGCGTGCAGAAGCGAGATCATCGCCCAACGCCAAAACGACGGCATCATCGACCTGGGGATGACCTTTCAGCACGGCCTCGATCTCGCCCAACTCGATACGGAATCCTCGCACTTTCACCTGGTGGTCAATACGTCCCAGGAATTCAACGTCACCGCTGGGCAGGTAGCGCACCAGATCGCCCGTGCGGTACATGCGCTGGCCGGGTTCAGAAGAAAATGGGTTGGGGATAAAACGCTCGGCGGTCAGGGCGGGGCGGCGTAAATAGCCTCGGGCGAGACCAACGCCACCGATGACTAACTCGCCGGGCACGCCCACGGGGGTGGGGAGCAAATTAGCGTCGAGCACATAGAGCTGGAAATTGGAGATCGGCATCCCGATGGCGGGACCCTGGGGATATTCCCGGCCCGATTGCACCAGGTGCATCGAAGCGCAAACAGTGGTCTCGGTGGGGCCGGAAGCGTTGAAGAAACGGCGTCCTGGCGACCAGCGGGCCACGATCTCAGCGGAGCAATGCTCTCCGGCGGAGATCAACGTTTCCAGATGAGGCAACTCCGTCTCGGGAAGGACCGATAGAAGCGAGGGCGGCAGGGTGGCGGTGGTGATGCGCTGCTCCTGCATCAACGCCACCAGTTCAGCGCCTGCTGCCAGCACCTCTTGCCGGGCCAGACAAATGGCCGCTCCATTGCGCAGCGCCTGGAAAACCTCCCAAACTGATGCGTCAAAGCTCAAGGCGGAGAATTGTAACACACGCTTGCCCTTTTGCAAGAAAAATTGTCTCCTCTGCACATCCGTGAGATTGCAGAGACCACGATGGGCGAGCATCGTTCCTTTGGGCAAACCGGTCGAGCCAGATGTGTAGATCACATAGGCCAGATTGTCCGCCGTAGCTCCGCTATCGGGGGCGTTCACCGGCTCCTGGGCGATCTGCGGCCAGTCTGCGTCCAGTTGCACAGTCAAGGCCTGGTGGTCAGGTAAACGGTCGAGTAAAGCCGCCTGGGTGAGCAATACCGGCGCCTGTGAATCCTGAATCATGTAAGCCAGGCGCTCGGCGGGATAGTTGGGATCCAGGGGCACATAAGCGCCCCCCGCCTTGAGCACGCCCATGATCCCGACGATCATCTCTGGCGAACGCAGCGTGCACACCCCGACCAATACTTCGGGCCCGACCCCCAGTTTCTGCAAGTAATGCGCCAGTTGGTTGGCCTTGCGGTCGAGTTCGGCATAGGTGAGCGTCTGCTCCTCGAAGGTGACGGCGACAGCGTCGGGAATGCGAGCCGCCTGGGCCTCGAAGAGCTGGTGGATGGTGGCGTCATCGGGAAAAAGCGTCTCCGTGCGATTCCACTCCACCAGCATCATCTGCTCCTCAGCCGGTGAGAGCAATGGCAAGCGGGATACGGGACGTTTCGGATCGGAGACAGCGCCTTCGAGCAGGATCTGGAAATGGCCCATCATGCGCTCGATGGTGGCGGCATCGAACAGATCGGCGTTGTAATCCATGTTGCCGCTGAGGATGTCGCCACGCTCTTCCATCGTCAGAAGCAAATCGAACTGGGCGACGCCGCTCTCCAATTCGAGGGGTGCGACGGTGAGACCCTGCAGCCGCCGGGCTTGCATGGGGATATTCTGCAAAGAAAACGCAGCCTGGAACAGCGGCGAATGGCTGAGGTTGCGCTCAGGTTGCACCACGTCCACCAACATCTCGAAGGGGACGTCCTGGTGGGCGTAGGCCCCCAACGCCACCTCCCTCACCCGCTGCAAAAGCTCCTGAAAACTGGGATCGCCGGAGAGGTCGGTGCGGAAGACCAGGGTGTTCACAAAAAAGCCGATGAGCGCTTCGGTTTCGGCGCGGGTGCGGCTCGCCAGCGCTGAGCCGACGCTGATATCATCCTGCCCCGAATAGCGAGCGAGCAAAGCCTGGTAACCCGCCAGGAGGACCATGAACAGGGTGACGCTGTTCGCCTGACTGATGGCCTTGATCTGTTGTGAAAGTTCCGGGCTGAACTGAAAACTGTACGTGGCCCCGTTGGCCGTCTGCACGGGTGGGCGAGGACGGTCGGTCGGGAGATTGAGCAAGGGTGGGGCTCCCGCCAGTTGCTCACGCCAATAAGCAACCTGTGCATCGAGCGCCTCGCCCTGCAGATAGCGTTGCTGCCAGATGGCGTAGTCCGCATACTGAACGGGCAGCGGCGGCAGGGGCGAGGGTTGGCCCGTGCTGAATGCCTGATATAGCGTCGTCAATTCGTTGATCAGGATGCCGATAGACCAGGCATCGGAGACGATGTGGTGCATGACCAGCACGGCCATGTGGTCTTCATCGTCCAGGCGGATGAGCAGACCCCGCAACAGAGGCCCCTGAGCCAGATCGAAAGGCTGACGCACGAGTTCGGCTGCCCGTTGCTGGGCGTCGCGCTCTCGTTGCTCCGGTGGGAGATGGCTCAGATCCACGACGGGCAGTTCGAGATCGAGTTCGGCGGTGACAAGCTGGTAGGGTTCGCCGCCGTGATCGGCAAAACGGGTGCGCAGGATCTCGTGTCGCTGTACGATCTCCTGCAAGCTGCGCAATAGCGCCTCGACATCCAGTGCACCTTGCAAGCGCACGGCTGTGGGGATGTTGTACGAGAGATTGCCCGGTTCCAGCTGATCAAGGAACCAAAGCCGCTGTTGTGCAAAGGAGAGGGGTGTGCGCCCATCTCGCTCGGCCACTGTGATCGGGGGCAGGATCACCCCCTCGCCGCTGCTTCGCAGTTCGATGATCCGCTGCGCCAGATCGGCAATCGTCGGATTCTCGAAGAGGACGCGCAAGGGCATTTCCACCTGGAAGGCGCTGCGGACGCGAGAGACAAGCTGGGTGGCCAGCAGGGAATGTCCGCCCAGATCGAAGAAATCGTCGAAAACGCCCACCTCGCTCACTCCGAGCACATCTTGCCAGATCCCGACCAACAGTTCTTCCTCGGGCGTGCGGGGCTCCACGTATTCGACGCCGGCGCCGGTTCGTTGTCCATCCGGCGCCGGCAAAGCGCGACGGTCGAGCTTGCCGCTGGGCGTGCGGGGTAGCTCCGCCAATAGCACAAAGGCCGCCGGCACGAGGTAGGGCGGTAGCTGCTCTTGCAGGGCGCTGCGCAGCCTGGCGATATCGACTTCTTCACCTTCGGGCGGGACGATATAAGCCGCCAGGTATTTCTGTTCAGGCTCATCCTCACGCACGATGACTGCGGCGTCCTGCACCCCCGCCATGCCGCTCAAAACGTGTTCGACCTCGCCCGGTTCGACGCGGAAGCCACGGATCTTGGCCTGATCGTCCACGCGTCCCACAAAGACCAGGTTGCCGTCCGGAAGGCGGCGCACGAGATCGCCCGTGCGGTATAATCGCTCACCCGGACGGAAGGGATTGTCTACAAAAGCCTGGGCCGTGAGTTCGGGGCGGTTCAAATAGCCCTGGGCCAGTCCCACCCCCCCGATGTAGAGTTCCCCCGGCACGCCGATGGGAACCGGGCGCTGTTCGGCATCAAGGACATAGGCGGTAGCGTTGGCGATGGGCTCGCCAATGGGGAGCGTTTCTGTGTCTGTAACGGCGGTGGAAGTGCGATAAAAGGCGGCGGTGATCGTAGCCTCGGTGGGGCCGTAGAGATTGATGAAAGGAATGGATCGCCCCAATAGGTCGGAAAAGGCCCGCAAACGCTCGGGCGAGGGCCGGTCGCCGCCCAACATGAGCAGGCGCAGTGGCGCTTGCGTGGTGATATCGTTGGCGACGAGATCGTCCACAACCACATGCCAAACTGTGGCGGGCATGTGCAAAACCGTGATCCCCTCCCGCTCGCAGGCCTGCATCAATTCCCTGCCGAGCAGGTCCATGGTCGAGGCGGGCACGACCACCGTGGCGCCGCTGACCAGCGCCGGGTAGAATTCTTCGCCGGCGGCGTCGAAACTGAGGGTGATGAGCTGCAATATGCGGTCGCCAACACCGAGTTCGGCGGCGGCGGCCATGGCCAGGGCATGGTTGGCCAGTGAACGATGCGAGATCACAACGCCCTTTGGCAGACCCGTGGAACCGGAGGTGTAGATGATGTAGGCGGTTTGGTCGGGTGCAGGAGCCGGGTCGGGCCTGGCGTCGCTCTGCCGGGCGATAGCAGGATCGTCGAGCAGGACGATCTGCGTAGTGCGCACTGCACCATCCGCCTTCTGACCTCCGACCTCTGATCTCTGATCTCCGACTTCTTTCAACTGCTCGCTCGTCGCTTGATGTGCGAGCAGGATGGAAATACCCGAATCCTCGATCATGTAACGGATGCGTTCCTGGGGATAGCCGGGGTCGATGGGCACATAGGCAGCGCCCGCTTTGAGGACGCCAAACAGGCCAACCAACATCTCCAGCGATTTCTCCACGAACAATCCCACGCTGTCCCCAGGCTGTACGCCCAGGTTGCGGAGATAATGTCCCACCTGATTGGCCCTGCGATCGAACTCGCCATACGTCAGCGTCTCGCCTTCATACGCCAGGGCGATGGCGTCGGGCGTACGCGCGACCTGCTGCTCGAACAGATCCACCACCGTGTCGTCGCCGGCCAAAGCCTGCTCCGTCTGGTTCCAGGTCACCGTCAACTGCTGTATTTCATCCGCAGTCAACAGCGGCAGCGAGCCCAACGGCTGTCCGAAATCAGCGGCCATGCCCTCGAGCACGGTACGCAGATGGCCAAGCATACGGGCAATGACCTCATCCTCGAAACGATCGGCGTCATAGGAGATCTTCAGCATGAGCCGGTCGGTGGAGCCAGCAACAACGGTCAGGGGATAGTTCGTGCGTTCGAGAGACCGAAGGTCTTCGATGTGCACGCTGGTCTTCTGCGAAGCCTCCACCGGATCGACCGGATAGTTTTCGAAGACGAGTATGCTCTCGAACAGAGGAGCGCCTCTGGGCGCATCGCTCCAGTCCTGGATCTGCACCAACGTGCTGTATTCGTAGCGCCGCTGCTCCACCTGCTGGGCCTGTATTTGCTGGAGCCAGGTCCAGACAGGTTGCTCGGGTTCGTAGCGAGTGCGCACCGGCAAGGTGTTGATGAACAGGCCCACCATCATCTCGGAACCGGGCAAATCCGTCGGACGACCGGACACGGTAGCGCCAAAAACGACATCCTCATCGCCGCTGTAACGGTGCAACAACAGCGCCCACGCCCCCTGCACCAAAGTGCTCAAGGTAAGCTGGCGGCTGCGAGCCAGATCTTGCAGCCTCTGCGAAACCTCGTCAGAAAGCCAGACTTCTTGCTCGCGCCTGTGGCCCTGGTCAGGGGCGCGCTCGGGTAACGTGCGGTCGACGACCAGCGGCGTCGGGGCCGTGAAACCGGCCAGCATCTCGCGCCAATACGCTTCTGCCTGCGCCTGATCCTGGCGCTTGAGCCAGCCAATGTAATCGCTGAAGGGCCGGGTCGGGGGCAGATGGAGACGCCGCCCCTGGCTGTGGGCTTCGTACAGCACGAAAACATCTTTCAGCAACAACGGGAAAGACCAGCCATCGAAGAGGAGATGGTGATGCGTCCAGACGAAATAGCTGACGTCATCGGCGATGCGGTAAAGCGCCAGGTGCATGAGCGGCGGCTTGCCCACATCGAATCCCCGGTGGCGCGCTTCTGTCAGGCTGGCTTGTAGCTGCTGCGCCTGCTCCTCGGACGATAGGTGACGCCAATCGGCCTGCTCCAGGGGCAGATCAACCTGTTTCAACACCACCTGCAGCGGCTCTTTGACATCCTCCCACACATAAGCTGTGCGCAAAATGGCGTGGCGCTGGATGACTTCCCGCCAGGCTGATGCAAACGCATCGATATCGAGATCGCCCACCAGCTTGCAGTGCATCTGTTCCACATAGACATCTGCTTCCGGATCGTAAAGGCTATGAAACAGCATGCCCTGCTGCATGGGTGAAAGGGGGTAAATGTTTTCGACGTTAGACATAGGTGTCCTGAATTGATGGTTTACTGAGTGCGATATACGTGTGTCTGCTGCTAGAATTTGCCGAGCAGATTGTCGAGTTCATGTTGGTCGAGATCGGCCAGGCCGAAGTCGGAGGGCGTGACGCCGCCAGCGTCGGGGCTCTGGCAATGGCGGATGATTTCCTGCAAGGCGTCGAGGAAGTGCCGGGCCAGCCACTGGATGGTGTCTGAGCGGTACTGAGCCCGGCTGTAGCGCCAGCTCATGGTCAAACGTCCCTCGCTGACCCCGCCATTGATCTCGATGAGATGAGAGCGGTGGGCCTCAGGACTGCGATCGGGTCCCTTGAATTCTGGTGCAGGCCCCAGGAGCGCAGAGGGGGCCTGTCCCTGTTCGGATTGGCCCAGATAATTGAAACTGAGCTGCGGTTCGGGCAATGAACGCAAGCGCCGGGCCAGGCTCTCCCGGCCCAAATAACGCACCAGGCCATAGGCGATGCCATGCCCGGGAATGGCCCGAAGCTGCTCCTTGACCTGCGTCAGCGCCGAGCCGGGGTCATAAGTGCGCGTGATGTCCAGCCAGACCGGATAGGTGGTGGTGAACCAACCCACGGTGCGGGAGATATCGACATCCTCGAATAGGTCCTCTCGCCCATGCCCTTCGAGCTCGACCCATGCGGCCTGGCCGCTCCAGCGGAAAATGGCTTGCGCCAGAGCGGTGAGCAGGGCGTCGTTGATTTCAGTGCGGTAGACGGGGGGCACATCCTGCAAAAGTGCACGCGTGGCGTCCTCGTCCAGTTCAACGGTCAGGGTTTCAGCCAGCGCCTCGGTATTGTCGCCGTCAGGGAAATCCACCGGCAAAGAAACGGCGGCATCTGAGCGCCCGGCCATTTGTTCTGCATCCAACCAGAATTCTGCCTGCCGTTCAGCGTCAGGGGACGCAGCATAGGCGGGAAGGCGCTCGGCCCAGTGCTTGAAGGCCGTAGTTTTCGCTGGCAGAGAAACCGGCCGCCCCTGCGATAACTGGGCGTATGCGGTCTGCAAATCTTCCATGAGGATGCGCCAGGAGACGCCATCCATCACGAGATGGTGGCTGACGACAAATAGGCGATCAGTCCTTCCCCGTCCCGTTTGCAGGTAGACCGTCCGGAACAGGGGCCCCGCCGCCAAATCGCAGGCGGACTGGGCTTGCGTGCATTGGCTGGAGATCGCCCCGGCCAGATCCGCATCCGCCACCTCGCTCAGATCAACGATCCGCAAGGGCGTGTGATCATCCACCCCGGCATTGACCTGCTCCCGACCGGTTGGCGAAGCCGGGAAGCGCATGCGCAAGGCGTCGTGATGTTCGAGGAGCGCGGCGATGGCCTCGTCTAATAATTTTATGTCGAGCTGTTGTCGCACTTGCAGCAACAGGCTCTGATTCCAGTGCTGGGGCTGTGCGAAATCCTGCTCGAAGAACCACTGCTGGATCGGCGTCAGGGGCGCCGCCCCTTCCACAACGCCCTGCTCCGCCTGGATGGCAACGCCCTCTCTGACCACAGCCGCCAGTTGCGCCACCGTGGGATACTGGAACACATCCTGGGGCGTCAATTGCAAACCGGCTTGATTGGCTCGCGAGACCAGTTGAATGCTGAGAATGGAGTCGCCTCCCAGCTCGAAGAAATTATCGTGCACGCCAACCCGCTCGACGCCCAGCACTTGCCGCCACACATCGGCCAGGGTTTTCTCCTGGTCCGTGGTCGGGGCCACGAATTCGGCTTCGAGTTCGAGGCTCGTCTGATCGGGTGCAGGCAAAGCGCGGCGGTTGACCTTACCGCTGGGCGTGAGAGGCAGATGGTCGAGCGCCACGAAAAAGGCCGGGACCATGTAACCTGGCAGGCGAGCCTGCAAATATCGGCGGAGCTCGCCGCTGCCTGGCGGCTGCTCCGAGCGGGAGACGAAATAGGCGGCCAGACGCAAAGCGTCAGACCCCGCATCCCCGTCACGGCGAGCGACGACCACGGCCTCGCTTACCTGTTCATGGGCTCGCAGCACAGCTTCGATCTCGCCCAATTCCACGCGGAATCCCCGCACCTTCACCTGATCATCCAATCGACCCAGGTATTCGATATCGCCATTAGCCTTCATGCGAGCCAGATCGCCGGTGCGATACATGCGCGCTCCCGCTTCCGGGCTGTACGGATCCGGGACGAAAACGGTGGCCGTGAGATCAGGACGATGGAGATAGCCCCTGGCCACAGCCGCACCGCCGATGCAGAGTTCGCCCGGCACGCCGGTGGGCATGGGCTCCAGGCCCGCATCCAGCACGTAGCATGTGACATTGGGCAGGGCAACACCGATGGGCACCTCAGCGCCGGTCGTGCGCGTCGGGTCCTCAAGTGGATCATAGCTGGTGGTGACGATGGTGGCTTCGGTGGGACCATACGTGTTCAGCCATCGCACCCGGTCGCCCACTAGACCCCACCAATCTTCATATCGCTCCGGCAGGGCTTTCTCGCCGCCGACCACCACCAAACGCAGGGATGCAGGCAGAGATTGGCGTGTCTGCGCCAGGGTCTGCACCCATTGATGCCAGTAGGCGGTGGGGAGATCGAGCACGGTGACGCCCTGTTCTGCGACGAGCGCCGTCAAAGCGTCGGTGGCGATCAAACCGGGTTGCTCGCGCAGCACCAGCGCGCCCCCCCGCAGCCAGGTGGGGAAGATCTCCTCCAGGGCGGCATCGAAGTTGATGGTGGCGAACTGGAGCATCCTGTCGCTGGCCGCCAAATCACAGTTCCGCCGTCGCCAGGTTGTGATTCACCACCGATTCGTGGTTCACCACCACGCCTTTGGGCCGACCGGTGGAGCCGGATGTGTAGATCACGTAAGCGGCGTTGGCCGCCGTGACATCGACCTCGGGATTAGCGGCGGGTTGTCGGGCAATCGCAGTCTGGTCGGCATCCAGCAAAACGGTCGTGTGCAGATGGTCGGTCGGGAGCCGGTCCAGCAGGTGGGATCGGGTAACCAGCAGGTCGATGCCGGAATCCTCCACCATAAAAGCCAGGCGGTCGGCAGGGTAATTGGGATCGAGTGGCAGATAAGCGCCCCCCGCCTTGAGAATACCAAGCAACCCCACCAGCATGTCCGGCGAGGGCAGGACGCTGAGT
>DUEF01000326.1 GCA_011176555.1 Caldilineae bacterium | reverse complement strand
AAGGACGTGATGATCCTGCAGGCGACCCGCGTCGTGGCTCGCAAGGGTATCGAACTGGCGGTGGATCTCGTCAAGGCCCTGGACGCGCCCCGCCGTCGGGCTCAGCTCCAGCGTTCGGGCCTGTACGATGGCCGGGCTTTCGATGAGGACAGCCGCATCGTCCTGGTGCTGGCGGGTTATGTGCGGGACGACATCACCGGGGCCTATGTGCAGCGACTCAAGCAGAAAATCAGCGAGTCGGGCATCGACGCCCTTTTCGTCGGCGATCTGATCGCTCATGAACGCCGCCGGGAGGGCGACCAGAAAATCTACTCGCTGTGGGACGCGTATGTTTACGCCGATTTCGTGACCTATCCCAGTTGGTGGGAGGGCTGGGGCAATCAGCTACTGGAGGCGGTGCGCGCCAAATTGCCCATCGCTTTGTTCGAGTATCCTGTTTATGTGGCCGATATCAAAGACGCTGGTTTCCGCGTGATTTCTTTTGGGGATCAGATTCAAGGCGAGGACGGCCAGGGTTTGATTCAAGTCTCCCCCGACATCATCACCGCCGCCGCAGATCAAGCGGTCGAGTTACTGACTGACGCGCGGTTGCGGAAAGATGTCGTCGAGCACAACTTCCAGGTCGCCGAGCGGCACTATTCCCTGGCCGCGTTGCGAGAGCATCTGCGAGCGCTGATGGATGCTTTTGGAGGCGGCAGATGACGTGGATTCAGTCCCCTAGGGATTGACAGCCAGTACATCAACCTCTTTCATAGGAAAATGTTTGGCGTTTGTTGTCACCAGCGTCAAATCGTGCGCCCAAGCGGTGGCTGCGATGATCGTATCTGCCAAGGATAGCTGAATGCCCTGGTGACGGTAGGCATAGATCCAGCGGCCGGCCTGATCGGCGATGTTTTCATCCACAGGGAGACTGATGAGCCGGTTGAGCAATCTCAGCGTACGTTTCTCTTCGTGAGGTTGCATCCCGGCAATGATTTCACTGCGTGTGACAACCGAAATGAAAAGATCGATTTTTTGAACATGCCAATCGAGAAATAAATTCTCAATACGCTGTTCTCGACGAATGAGTTTGATGAGGATGTTAGAGTCAAGCAGGTTGTCGTACACTGGTGTTCTCCTGTCCGACTATTGACTTTGTTGCTGTATCTTCCTCGTTTTCCGCCAGTAGCTCATCCCAGGTGCGTGGCATCGATGCTTCACGCAAATTCCGCACCCAGCGATCGATATCTTCGCTGGTCAGCATGTCGGGATGATCTTCAGCTTTCCAGATTGGCCCTTCTTCTCGTAATTCAGCGAGCACTTGCCCCCAACTTTCGTGTCTGATCGCAGTTTCCACCGCCTTCACGATGAATTTGTTGCGCTCCCGTTTCGGTATCAGATCTCTGAGATCTTCCAACACGTCAAGCGGAAATGTGACATTGATCCGTTTCGTTGCAGTTGTAGACATAATCAGCCTCCTTGATTTGATGTAATCAGTTTACACCATTTCATTACATCAAGTAAAGGTGGCAAGTGGCGGGTCGCAAACACTCCGCCGACAGCACGACCCCCCGCTGAGGAGATATTACACCAGTGCTAGATTTAGAGAGAATACCATGGATGCGAATTCAACATCTCTTGAACTCGATTTATGGTGAGGAGCTTGGTTCGCAGGTCGGTGACGATCTGTGGGAATTGATGTCCATCTTTCGGGATAAATATCCGCTTTGGTGTGCGAATCGTGGTGTTCTGACGGAAATCTTGACCGAGCGCGACGCCATCCTCATCACTTACGGCGACCAATTTTCTGAGCCCGACCGGCCGCCGCTGCGCACCCTGGCCGATTTCTTGGACGAGCATCTGGCCGACGCCATCAATTGCGTGCACATCCTCCCCTTCTTTCCCTACTCATCCGACGACGGCTTCTCGGTCATCGACTACAAGCAGGTGGACCCGAATCTGGGCGATTGGGACGACATCAGCCGCCTGGGCGAGGGCTACCGCTTGATGTTCGACGCCGTCATCAATCACATCTCACAACACAGCGCCTGGTTTCAGGGCTTTCGGCGGGGCGAGGAGCCATACACAGCTTATTTCATCACGGTCGATCCCGCCGCCGATCTGTCCAAGGTGGTGCGGCCCCGCGCCTTGCCTTTGCTCACGCCGGTGCAAACGTCCGACGGCGTCAAACACGTGTGGACCACCTTCAGCCCCGACCAGATCGATCTGAACTACGCCAATCCGCAGGTGGCGCTGGAGATCATCGACGTGCTGCTTTTTTACGCGGCGCACGGGGCCGAGATCATCCGTCTGGACGCCATCGCCTACTTGTGGAAGGAGATCGGTACCAGTTGCATCCATCTGCCCCAGACCCACGCCATGGTCAAGTTGTGGCGGGCCGTACTGGATGCGGTGGCCCCCGGCGTGCTCCTCATCACCGAAACCAATGTGCCGCACGAGGAGAACGTCAGCTATTTTGGTGAGCCGTTGCCGGAGCAGGGCGGCACGGACGAAGCGCAAATGGTCTACAACTTCACCTTGGCCCCGCTCACCCTGCACGCCTTCCAGACAGGTGACGCCAGCCGCCTTTCGGCCTGGGCGGCCACGTTGACGACGCCCGTTCCCGGCGCCGCCTTCTTCAACTTCATCGCTTCTCACGATGGCATCGGCGTGCGTCCGGCCGAGGGCATTTTGACGCCGGCCGAGGTGCAGGGTTTGGTGGAGCAGACCCTGGCCCACGGCGGGCAGGTGAATTACAAGGAGGATCCCGACGGCTCTCGCAGCGTGTACGAACTGAACACCACGCTCTACGATTTCCTCAACGACCCTGCCCATCCCGATGTCGAGGTCGATGTGAAGCGTTTCCTGGCGTCTCAGGCGATTTTGCTGTCGCTGGCGGGCGTGCCGGGCATTTATGTGCACAGTTTGTTCGGCTCGCGCAATTGCATCTTCTGCTTCGACGAGACCGACCGTCCTCGCTCGCTCAACCGTGAGAAATTCCTCCGGCCGGAGCTGGAAGCCGTGCTCGCCGATGCCGATTCTCACCAGCGCCGGGTGTTCGATGGCTACCGCGAAATGCTACGCATCCGCCGCCAGCATCCCGCCTTTCATCCGGCTGGAGAGCAACGCATACTTGACATCAACCCCGCGGTTTTCGCTGTAGCCCGGACAGCGCCTGGAGAAGAGGAGTTGGTGGTGTGTTTGATCAACGTGTCGGGACGAAAGCAAACGGTCGAGCTAACTCCAACGCTGGTGGGAGCCCCGACCGGCGATTCCTGGCTCGACCTGCTCGGTGGGGAGCAGATTGCGGGCAGAGGGATTGAGCTGGGGGGGTATGAGGTGATGTGGTTGGTGAGCGACTAAAGGATGTGCAAGGGTGAATCCGATTGTGCCTTGTCCCGTCTCCCCTACCTTTGCCCTATTCCCGGCCCTATGCTATCCTTCCCGGTAACTTCATAATCCGAACGACGACGACAGAGCCAAGTAACCAGTTTCACGTCCTCAGAGAATTGCCGGTCGCTGCAAGGCAACGGCGCTGAACTGGCGAAATCCCCTCCCGAGTCGCTGATCCGAATTCCGTTTTCTGGCCAGTAAGATCAGACGGTTTGCTCCCGTTATCGAGCGGGGAATCCATCCCCACAAGGTCGTTTGCTGCGAGGCGACGACGAATCCAGGTGGCACCACGAGCACGCCCCTCGTCCTGGTACGAGAGGGCGGTTTTTATTGCGAATTTCGGATTGCGAATTTCGGAATTGTTTCCTTCCGTCAATTCGCAATCCGAAATCCAAAATCCGCAATTTTAGGAGTGATTGCCATGATCGACATCAAACTACTACGAGAACAACCCGACCTGGTGCGTCAGGCCATGCGCGACCTGTTCGCCGAGGACGCACCGGTCGAAGACGCCATCCGGCTCGACCAGCGCCGCCGGGAGATCCTGGTGGAAGTGGAAGCGCTCAAAGCGGAACGCAACACCGGCTCCCGCCAGATCGGCGCGCTGATGCGGGAGGGGCGACGCGAAGAGGCCGAGCAACAGAAAGCCCGTATGGGTGAGATCGGTGCTCGGATCAGCGCCCTGGATGCCGAGTTGAAGCAGGTCGACGCCGATCTGGAATGGGCCATGCTCAACATCCCCAACCTGCCCCTGCCCGAAGTGCCCGTCGGCAAGGACGACAGCGAGAATATCGTGACCCGCACCGAAGGTGAACTTCCCACCTTTGATTTTGAACCCCGCCCGCACTGGGAGATCGGCGAAGCCCTGGGCATCCTGGACTTTGATCGCGGCAGAAAGCTCTCGGGCAGCCGTTTTTATGTGATGAAAGGCCTGGGCGCAAAATTGCAGCGCGCGCTCATCACCTGGATGCTGGACGTGCACATCGAGCAGCACGGTTACACCGAAGTCTACCCGCCTTTTGTGGTGCGCGAGCATTGTCTGGTGGGCACGGGCAGCCTGCCCAAATTCGGCGACAATCTCTACCGCGATCACGAGGACGATCTGTGGCTGATTCCCACCGCCGAAGTGCCGGTCACCAACCTTTATCGTGAGGAAATCCTCGACGCCGAGCAGTTGCCGATCAACCATGTGGCCTACACGCCCTGCTTCCGCCGCGAGAAGATGAGCGCGGGCAAGGATACGCGCGGCATCAAGCGCGGCCACCAGTTCGACAAGGTGGAGATGGTCAAATTCGTCACCCCCGAGACAGGTCGGGCCGAGCTCGATTCCCTGCTCGACAACGCCGAAGACATCGCCCGCCTGCTCAAGCTCCCTTACCGGGTGGTGCAGATGTGCACGGGCGATCTCAGTTTCGTGGCCGCGGCCAAGTTCGATATCGAGTTGTGGGCCGCTGGCGTCGAGGAATGGCTGGAGGTCAGTTCCTGCTCGCTGTTTACCGACTTCCAGGCCCGCCGCGCCAATATCCGTTATCGCCCGGAGCCCAAGGCGCGGCCCCGTTTTGTGTACACGCTCAATGGCTCCGGTCTGGCCCTGCCACGCGTCGTCATCGCCATCCTGGAGAACTACCAGCAGGCGGATGGCAGCGTGATCGTGCCCGAGGTTCTGCGGCCCTACATGGGCATGGATGTGATCAGGTGAAGAACGTCATGTCGAACGCATGTGAGACATCCCCTGGATGGTAGCATATTTCCAGGGGATGTCTCGCTTCGCTTCGACATGACGTTTGCTATTT
>DUEF01000325.1 GCA_011176555.1 Caldilineae bacterium | reverse complement strand
GGGTTCGAAAACATCAATCTGGATTTCATGTTCGGGCTGCCGGAACAGCAGCCGCAGACCTGGCTGCACACCCTGGAACAGGCCATCGCCCTGGGCCCCGAGCATCTTTCTCTCTACAGCCTTACGGTCGAGCCGGACACGCCCCTGGCTGCCTGGGTGGCCCGCGGCCAGGTCTCTGCGCCCGACCCCGATCTTGCCGCCGACCTCTACGACATCGCCTGCGAACGCCTGGCCAGCGCCGGTTATTGCCAGTACGAGATCTCGAATTGGGCGCGCGGCGACCTCGACGAAAAGGGCTTGCCAGGCTACGCCTGTCAGCATAATTTGGTCTACTGGCGCAATGGCGCTTACCTGGGCTTCGGGCCGGGTGCGCACAGCTCTTTGGCCGGGCGGCGGTGGTCGGTTCCGCGCGCTGTCGACGATTACATCCAGGCTGTCGCCGCCAATGCCGAACTGGTGGATTATCAGGAAGACATCCCGCGGCCGCTGGAGATGGGCGAGACGATGATGTTGGGCTTGCGCCTGGTCGAAGTCGGCGTAACGCGTCCTGCCTTTCGCCAGCGCTTCGGTGTGGATGTCGCCGAAGTCTATCCGGCGGAATTGGCACGCCTGCAAGCCGCCGGTTTGCTCGAAATCACCCCGGAACGCGTACGTTTGACCCCGCGCGCCAAACTACTCGGCAACGAGGTGTTCGCCGCGTTCCTGCCGGATGACTGATGCTATTATGACTCGACTGATCCTCGCCTCTGCCTCACCCCGCCGCCGTGAACTGCTGGCCGTGTTGGGCCTGCCCTTCACCGTCCAAACCGCGGACATCGACGAAAGCGCTCTGCCCGACGAAGCGCCCGAAGTCCACGCCCGCCGTTTGGCCGAGACCAAAGCGCGGACGGTCGCGGCCAGGTCGGGCGAGGCGGTGGTGCTGGCCGCCGACACCATCGTGGTGCAGCGCGGCCAGATCCTGGGCAAACCGGGCGATGCGGCTGATGCCAGACGTATGCTGCGATTGCTGCGCACCGCTCCCCACAGGGTAATCACCGCCGTGGCTGTGGCGCAAACGCAAAGCAGGGTTTTCAGCGCCGACCACAGCAGCCGCGTCGTCATGCGCCCCTACACCGACGCCGAGATCGACGCCTACGTCGCCAGCGGCGATCCGCTGGACAAGGCCGGGGCGTACGCCATCCAAAATGACGGTTTCGCGCCTGTGGCCCGTTTCGATGGCTGTTTCGCCTCGATCATGGGCCTGCCCCTGGGCGTGGTCGCCGACTTGCTGCGCCGCGCCGGGCTGGATCCCACTCCGAATTGGCCGGAAAAGTGCCATGCGATTACCGGTCGGTGTTGTCGATTAGATATCTGAAAAGGCGTATTGCGTGGTGCGTGTTCCGTGGGGTTGACGCCAACTGATACGGAACACGCAACCCGTAACACGTGCTCACAACAAGCCCGCATCCCGCAAGCGGTTGATGATGCCGACCGTCGATTTGCTGCGGTCCATGGTGTAGATGTGCAAGCCCGGGACGCCCGCTTCCAGTAAACCGGTGCATTGGCGCACCGCGAAATCGATGCCGAAGTCCGTCAGCGCGCCCTTGTCCGTTTCATCCAGGGCGGCGATACCCTGCCGCAATTCATCGGTGATGGTGGCCCCACACAGGCCCGCCAACATCTCCATCATCTTCACGCTGTAGACGGGCATCACGCCGGGCAGGATGGGGACGTCGATGCCCATGCCGCGGCAGCGTTCGACGAAGTCGAAGAAGAAGGCGTTATCGTAGAAATAGTTGGCGATGATGTACTCGGCGCCCAAATCCACCTTCATCTTCAGATATTCCAGATCCTTGTCCTTGCTCGTCGCTTCGATATGCCCCTCGGGATAACCGGCGACGCCGATACAGAAATCGTAGCGCGGCCGCAAAAAGGCCAACAGATCCGTGGCGTGGGCGAAACTATCGGGATGCGGCTCGAACTCCTTGTCTCGGGGCGCGTCGCCGCGCACGGCCAGGATGTTCTCCACGCCCAGGGCCTGGTAGTCATCCAAAACCGAGGTAATTTCTTCAGGACTGAGCCCGTAGCAAGCGAAATAGGTGATCACATCGAGCCCTTTGTCCTGGATCAGTGATTTCACCAGTTGATACGATCCTTTCCGCGTGGAGCCGCCCGCGCCAAAAGTGACCGATACGAAATCAGGTTGCAGCGCGGCCAGAGCGTCGATGGCCCGCGCCAGATTGGCGGCCGCCTTTTCAGATCTGGCCGGAAACAGCTCGAACGAGATGGTGGGTTTGTCTTTCGTCGCCCAAAGGTCGGTGATTTTCATTTTTTCTCCTCATGCGATGGGTAAGGCGGATGATGGCGCATTATACCATATTTCCGTCTTCCAGCACTCGCCCTCAGCGCTTGCCCTGGGGTATACTTGGCCCACACCGACCTCCGACTTCTGTTCTCCGACCTCTGTCCTCCCTCTGTCCTCCCTCCATGCACGGCATTGTCCTCCAAGTTTATTCCGATTTTTTCGATGTCCAGACCGACAACGGCGAACGTTGGCAGTGCAAAGTGCAGGGCCGGCTCAAACGTCAGAAGCGGCGCACCACCCTGGTGGCGGCGGGCGACCGGGTGCAGATCCTGGCGGTGGAGCCAGAAAAACGGGCGGGCGTGATCATCCAGATCGAGCCGCGAACGCGGGTGTTGTCGCGAACGCGGCCCGGCGGCGGCCATCCCTTCGAGGATGTGCTGCTGGCCAATCCCGATGCCATCATGGTCGTGTTCGCCGTGGCCGAACCTGAGCCCCATCTGCGCATGCTCGATCGTTTTCTCGTCGCGGCCGAGGCATCGGAACTGGATATCTTCATCGTCATCAATAAAATCGATCTCACTGGCGAAGCCAGAGCCAGAGCTTTGTTTGGCCTTTACGCAGATGCCGGTTACCCTGTTTTCTACACCAGCGCCGAGGAAAATGTGGGCGTCGAGGCTGTGCGTCGCCAGTTGCGCGATCACATCACCGTGGTGGCGGGACCGTCCGGCGTGGGCAAATCCTCGCTGATCAATCAGATCGAGCCGGGATTGAACATCCGCATCGGCGAGACGATGAAGATCGGAAAGGGGCGTCACACCACGCGGGCCGCACGTTTGCATCCCCTGTCCAACGGCGGCTTCATCGCCGACACGCCCGGCCTGCGCGAACTCGGCCTGTGGGACGTGCGCCCCGAAGAATTGTCCGACTATTTTCCCGAAATCCGCCGTTACGCCATCGATTGCCGCTTCAGCTTCTGCACCCACACCCACGAACCCGATTGCGCTGTGCAGGAGGCGCTGGCCGCGGGTCTCATCCATCCCCACCGCTGGCAGAGCTATCTCCGGCTCTTTCACGGCGAAGAATAAAAGCATTGCGGATTGCGGATTTTGAATTGCGAATTGATGTCCTCTAATTTCGCATTCCCCATTCCGCAATCCCCATTCCGCAATTCGCATTCCGCAATTCGCATTCCCCATGTCTCATCTCGAATCCCTCAACCCGCCGCAACAGCAAGCCGTCACCACCATCCACGGGCCGGTTCTGGTTCTGGCCGGGCCTGGTTCTGGTAAGACCCGCGTGCTCACCCACCGCATCGCCTATTTGATCGATGACATCGGCGTCGAACCCTGGCGGATCATGGCCGTTACCTTCACCAACAAGGCGGCCGACGCCATGCGCGAGCGCACGCAAGCCCTGTTGGGCATCTCGGACGGGCTGCGCGGGATGACTTTGGGCACGTTCCACCGCATTTGCGCCCGTTTCCTGCGCATCCAGGCCGAGCAGATTGGCCTCAACCCCCGATACGTCATTTTCGACGCCGACGACCAGTTGCAAGTAGTCAAACAGGCGCTGCGAGACCTGGACATCGACGAGAAGCGCAATAACCCGCGCATGATTCATGCGGCCATCTCCCGCGCCAAAAACGAACTGCTCACGCCCGGGAATTACCCCATTCAATCCTATCGGGACGAGGTCATCGCCCGGGTGTACGAACGTTATCAAAAGCTGCTGACGGTGAGCAGCGGCCTCGATTTCGATGACCTGCTGATGAAGGCGGTGTTCATGCTGCGGGATCACGCGGATATCCGGGAGAAGTACCAGGGGCGGTTCGAGTTCATCCTGGTGGACGAATTTCAGGACACGAACACCGCTCAGTACGAGCTGGTGCGGCTGCTGGCGGGCGGGCATGGCAACGTGTTCGTCGTCGGCGACGAAGATCAATCCATCTACCGCTGGCGCGGGGCCGATTTCCGCAATGTCCAGCGTTTCCGCGAGGATTACAGAGACGCCACCGTTATCCTGCTCGAACAGAACTATCGCTCGACCCAGACCATCCTCGACGCGGCCAACGCCGTGATCAGCCAGAACCGCCATCGTACGCCCAAGGAGCTCTTCACCGACCGCGGCCAGGGCGCCAAGATCAGGGTGCATCAGGCTTACGACGAACATGACGAGGGCAATTTCATCCTCGATGAGATCG
Source organism: Caldilineae bacterium (assembly GCA_011176555.1). GTDB lineage: Bacteria > Chloroflexota > Anaerolineae > J102 > J102 > DUEF01. The sequence goes on along the minus strand of DUEF01000325.1, from coordinate 879 downwards.
CCCGCTTGCGAAAAACCGGCGTCGCCCGGCCCGGAGATTGCGCGGTCATGTACCGCACCAACGCTCAATCCCGCGCGGTGGAAGAGGCTTTCGTACGCCGCGGCGTGCCCTACCGCCTGGTCGGGGCCACGCGCTTTTACAATCGCCGTGAGATCAAGGATGTGATGGCCTACATGCGCCTGGTGCACAATCCCAACGACGACATCAGTATGCAACGCGTCATCAATGTCCCGCCCCGACGCATCGGCAAGGCCACCGTCAACAAGCTCAGCGCCTGGGCGTCAGGGCTGGGCGTCAGCCTGTACGACGCCTTGCGCATCCTGGGCGGCGACGCGGAACCGGCCCTGGCGGACCTGACCGATTCGCATCCCCTCGCGAAGCGAGCGCTGGGCGCGTTGCTCAATTTTTACGCCACCTTGCAGGATTGGATCGATGACCGGGACAGCCTGACCCCGGCCCAGCTCCTGGATCGCATTCTGGATGAATCGGGGTATCGCGATTGGTTGCGGGATGGCAGCGAGGAGGGCGAGAGCCGCTGGGAGAATGTGCAGGAGTTGCGCGTGGTCAGCACAGCCTACGACGGCATGTCGTTGGACATCGCCCTCGACGCATTTCTGGAAGAAGTGGCGCTGGTCAGCGACACCGACGACTACCAGGCCAGCACCGACGTAGTGACGCTGCTCACCCTGCATTCAGCCAAGGGCCTGGAGTTCGGCGTCGTCTTCATCACCGGCCTGGAAGAAGGGCTGCTGCCCCACAGTCGCTCTGTCGAGGACCCCGACCAGATGGAGGAAGAACGCCGCCTGGCCTACGTGGGCATCACCCGCGCCAAAGACCGGCTCTACCTCTTGCACACTTTCCGCCGCGCCACCTGGGGCC
>DUEF01000324.1 GCA_011176555.1 Caldilineae bacterium | reverse complement strand
GTTAGTAAGCCTGTCCGGGTAAGCCCGTTACAGCTATTGAGAGGGCGGCGAAACAACATCGCCGTCAACCAAGGTGGCACCGCGGAGCCTTCCGTCCTTGAGGCGAGAAGGCTTTTTTTTATTTCGGTGCGATCCGACCTCCGGGAGGTGGGCGAGTAGCCATCCTCCCAGCGAGAATTACATGCCCACCCCCCGGAGGTCTTAGACGATCCATTTCGCCATTCGCAATCATCCAACCGAGGTCTTTCTCATGCCAACATTCTCTCTCCCCAAAACCTACGACTTTACCTCCACCGAGCGCCGTCTCTACCAATGGTGGGAAGAGAACGGCTGGTTCAAGCCCGAAAACAGCCGCAACCCCGAGGGCAAGCCCTTTGTGATCAGCATCCCGCCGCCCAATGTCACTGGCGTCCTGCACCAGGGGCACGCCCTGTTCGTGGCCCTGGAAGACCTGATGATCCGTTACCACAGGATGCGGGGCCGGGCGGCGCTGTGGGTTCCTGGCACCGACCACGCCGGCATCGCCACGCAACTACAGGTCGAACGAAAACTGCTGGCCGAGGACAGTAGCCGCGAGGAAATAGGCCGCGAAGCCTTCGTGCAGGCGTGTTGGGATTGGACCGACCGCCATCACGACCGCATCGTCGGCCAACTGCGACGCCTGGGCGCAAGTTGCGATTGGGATCGCGAGCGCTTCACCATGGACGAGGGGCTGAGCCGGGCCGTGAACGAGGCCTTCGTGCGTCTCTATCGCATGGGCCTGATCTACCGCGGTGAATATATCGTCAACTGGTCGCCGGGCCTGCAAACCGCGGTCAGCGACGTAGAAGTGGAATACAGCGACGAACAAGGCGCGCTCTACTACTTCAAATATCCGGTGGCGGGCGCCGATCTGGACGATGGCCCTGGCGTGGGCTACATCCCCGTGGCCACCACTCGCCCCGAGACCATCCTTGGCGACACCGCGGTGGCCGTGCATCCGGACGACGAGCGTTACCGCCACCTGATCGGCAAGACCTGCCTCGTGCCCATGCTCAATCGCACGATTCCCATCATCCACGACACCTATGTGGACAGGGAATTCGGCACCGGGGCCCTCAAAATCACGCCCGGGCACGATCCCCACGATTTCGAAATCGGGCAGCGGCATGGCTTGCGGATCATCAATATCATGAACAAGGACGCCACCCTGAACGCCGAGGCGGGGCCGTACGCTGGCCTGGATCGCTTCGAGGCCCGCAAGAAGCTGTGGGCGGACATGCAAACGGCCGGGCTGACGATCAAGGAAGAGCCGTACCAGTTGCAGGTTCCCAGAGCCCAGCGCGGCGGCGAGATCATCGAGCCGTTGGTCAGTATGCAATGGTGGCTGAACACCGACGCCATGGCGCAATTGGGGCTGGCCGCGGTGCGCACAGGCCGCATCAAAATCATCCCGGAACGATTCACCAAAGTGTACTACCACTGGCTGGAGAATCTGCGGCATTGGTGTTTGAGCCGGCAACTGTGGTGGGGGCACAGAATCCCGGTGTGGTACGGCCCGGATGGCGAGGTCTTCGTAGCGCGGTCGGCGGAAGAGGCGCAGGCCGCGGCTACCGAACACTACGGCGAAGCCGTAAAACTGGAACAAGACCCCGATGTGCTCGACACCTGGTTCAGCTCCGGGCTCTGGCCTTTCAGCACCCTGGGCTGGCCTGAAGACACGCCCGACCTTCGCCGCTTCTACCCCACAGATGTCATGGAAACCGGCTACGACATCCTCTTTTTCTGGGTGTCCAAGATGATCATGCAAGGGTTGATGTACACGAACGACATCCCCTTCCACACCGTCTATCTTCATGGCCTGGTGCGGGACGAACATGGCCGCAAGATGTCGAAGACTTACGGCAACGTGGTGGATCCCATCGAAGTGATGGACAACTACGGCACGGACGCGCTGCGTTTCACCTTGCTCACCGGCTCTACGCCCGGCAACGACATGAATCTGAGCATTGAACGCATTCGGGCCAACCGCAATTTCGCCAACAAAATCTGGAACGCCACCCGCTTCGTGCTCGGCAACCTCCCGGAAGATTTCAAATATGCCGGCGCGCCTGACCCCGACCAGCTCGATCTGCCCGACCGCTGGGTGCTGCACCGCCTGAATCACATCATCGACACCGCCACCCGCCTATTCGAGAGTTACCAATTCGGGGAAGCGGGTCGGCAGGTGTACGAGTTCCTGTGGGGCGATTTCGCGGATTGGACCATCGAGGCCGCCAAGCCCCGCCTGCGCGGCGAAAATCCCGACCCGGTGCGTCAAACCCTGGTTTACGTGCTCGACCAGACCCTGCGCCTGCTCCATCCCTTCATTCCGTATGTGACGGAGGAGTTGTGGCAGCATTTGCCGAAGGCGGAAGGTGAAGCGCCGGCCCTGATTGTCGCGGCCTGGCCGGAGTCAAATCCGGCGTTCGAGAACCAGGACGCAGCCGGGGCTTTCGAACGTTTGCGGGAGGGGGTGCGCACCATTCGCAACGCCCGTCGCGAGTACGGCGTGGACCCGGCCCGCAAGATCGCTGCGACCATCGACGCCGGCGATTACGCTGAACTCTTCCAGACGATGGCTCCCGTCCTGGCCCTGCTGGCTCGTCTGGACCCCGACCAGCTGGTTTTCGGCCCGGCCCCCGCCGGTGAAAAAGGCAGTACGCTGGTCGCGGGCGACATCACCATCTTCCTGCCCCTGGGCGGCATGGTGGATGTGGAAGCCGAGCTTGCCCGCCTGCAAAAACAACTGGCCGAGACCGAAAAACGCATTCGGGGCGCAGAAGCGCGGTTGGGCAACGAGAACTTCGTCAGCAAAGCCCCGGCAAAGGTGGTCGAACAAGCCCGTCAAACCCTCGCTGACCTGCAAACACAGCGCGCCAAGCTGGCCGAGCAGATTGAAGCATTGGCATAGCGAACAGCGATCAAAACGCAGATAAAACAATCATGCTCCCCATCATCAGCAGCCTGGCCGTTATCGCCGTAGCGGTCTACTTACTCGCCATCGTCACCGACGAGTTCTTCATCGTTAGCCTCGATCAGATAGCTGTCCGGCTCAAACTGCCGCACAATGTGGCGGGGGCCTCGCTCATGGCGATGGGCTCGTCTGCGCCCGAGCTCGCTATCGCCCTGCTGGCGCTGTTTACGGCCAGCGGCGCTCACAGCGACGTGGGCATCGGCACCATCGTCGGCTCCGCGGTGTTCAACATCCTGGTGATCACCGGAGTCTCGGCCATCGCCCGGCCTGCGAACATCTCCTGGCGTGTGGTCGTACGCGATGTCGTCATGTACGTTTTTGGCGTCGCCCTGCTTTTGGTCACGATTTTTGATGGTGAAGTGACCATTCCCGAAGCATTAGTCTATCTCGCCGCTTACGCCGTGTACCTCTATATTTTATTCAGGTGGGAGAGCTTCGCACCGGGTAAGGAGGAGGATGTCATCGAGATTGTCGAGACGGAAGTGGGGGAGGAACACGCGCGAACGGACATTTTCCACCGCGTCACCGATGCCATCAGCCGCGC
>DUEF01000323.1 GCA_011176555.1 Caldilineae bacterium | reverse complement strand
CGGCGACCTCGTCTTCAAAACGGTCATTCCGCGCAATATCCGTTTGGGCGAAGCTCCCAGCTATGGCGAGCCCATCTCCACTTATGCACCCAATTCCGCTGGCGCCCATGCCTACCACCAACTCGCTCAAGAAATCCTCGAGCGCAATGGCGCCGCCATCCCCCAGAGAGTGCCCTCATGACCCGACGAGGACTTGGCCGCGGCCTCAGCAGCCTCATTCCCGCAACGCCGCCCGACACCCTGACAGAAAAGCAGGCCCCTCCCCCGGGCTTGCGGTTGCTACCCATCGATAACATCAGCCCCAACCCGCGCCAACCCCGGCAAGCGATCGCCCCCGAAGCGCTGGCGGAGTTGGCCGCCTCCATCAAAGAACATGGCCTGATCCAGCCGATCATCGTCACGGCGTCGTCGCCAGAAGACCCCGCGCCCTACAGTATCATCGCCGGCGAACGCCGCTGGCGGGCCTCGCGTCTGGCCGGACTGGAAGAAGTGCCGGTGGTGGTCAAAGAGGCCAGTCCCCAAGATATGCTGGAATTGGCCCTGGTCGAAAACATCCAACGAGCTGACCTGAATCCGTTGGAAGAGGCCAGCGCCTACCAGACGCTAATCGCTGAATTTGGTTTGACCCAAGAGCAGGTGGCCGACCGCGTGGGCAAAAGCCGCACCGCCGTAACCAACATCGTGCGCCTGTTGCGTCTGCCGGATGAAGTCAAGGAGGTGTTGTTAGAGGGACAGATTCGGGAAGGACACGCCCGCGCCCTGCTGGGGTTAAGCGACGACCAGGCCATGATCGAAGCCTCCAAACTGGTGGTGGGCCGGGGCCTGTCGGTGCGCCAGACCGAAGAACTGGTGCGCCGTCTGAATACGCCGATGCCACCCAAGGCCATCGACGAGGACGATCTTTCCAACACGCCCGAAAGCCGGGCGCTGGAGAACCGCCTGCGCGAATTCCTGGGGACCAAAGTGAATCTGTACCGCACCCGCAAGGGCGGCCGCATCGTCATCCATTTTTATTCCGAAGAGGAATTGGCCGATCTCTACGATAAATTGATCGACGAGCCGCTTTAACACCCGTAGACCGGTAAACCTGAAGACCGGTAAACCAGGAAACCGGGGAGTTAGCGTCCTGGCCTACCGGTCTACCGGTCTATAGGTTTACCGGTTTCCTGGTTCTGGCGTCAATGTGAGAATCCTCGCCATCGCTCCAACCGCTTTCTACGCCGACTACGGTTGCCATATCCGCATTCGGGGACAACTACGGGCCTTGCAGGGGGCGGGCCACGAAATAAGGTTGGTCACCTATCCGGCCGGTCGGGCTACATCCGATCTGGCAGTCACCCGCATTCCCCTGCCCTTTGCGCGCACCATGCCGGTGGGCTCCTCCCGCCGTAAGATTTTGCTCGACCTGCTTCTGGCCCCCACCGCTCTGGCTACGGCCTTGCGCTTTCGCCCCCACATCATCCACACCTACCTGCACGAAGGTGCGTTGATCGGTTGGTTCATCGCCCGTCTCTTGCGCGTCCCCCTCACCGCCGACTATCAGGGATCGCTCACCGCCGAGATGCTCGACCACGGCTTCCTTTCCCCCCATTCTCGTTTTCTGCGACCACTCAGGCGACTGGAATGCTGGATCGACCGTCGTCCCGACATCCTCTTTCCCTCCTCCGACGCCGCCCTCGCCCAACTCGAACAGCGCACTGCGCCCCGCCAGCGCCTCCACCCCCTGCCTGACGCCGTTGATCCAGCGCTTTTCTCACCGCAACCGTCTGATCCCGCGCTACGCGCGGCGCTCGGCCTGGATTCTGACCGCCCCACCATTGTCTATCTCGGCCTGCTCGCGCCTTACCAGGGCATCGATCTACTCCTGGAGGCCGCTGCCACCCCGCCGCTGCGAGACCATCCCGCCCAGTTTCTCGTCATGGGCTTCCCACACGTGGCGCGTTACCAGAACAAGGCTCGCAAACTCGGCCTGGGCGAACGCGTGCGCTTCACCGGCGCCATTCCCTATTCGCACGCGCCGCGTCACCTGGCCCTGGGCGATGTGGCCGTAGCGCCCAAGTTGTCGGCCACCGAGGGCAGCGGCAAACTCCTGCCCTACATGAGCATGGCCCTGCCCATCGTCGCCACCGACACCCCCGCGCATCGCCAGTATCTGGGCGGGGACAGTATCCTGGTCGGGCCAGCCACTGCGGAGGCTCTGGCCACGGCCCTGGTCGAGGCGCTGAGTGAGCTATCCATCTGGCGTCAAGGCGCTCTGCGCTTACGCCAAAAGGTGAAAGAACGTTACACTTGGGAGCAAACCGCGCAAACGATGGAAGCGCTATTCCGACAACTGCTGGGGCAATAGCGGTCGAAGTGATTGCTTGGTGGTGATGCTGCTATGCTATAATTTGATGTTGCTTCTGCTTCGATCATGCAGTTCCCGTTTGCAACCCACTCCTCATGGCGACCCCAGCGTCCATTTCTCAACCGCCTCCCACCGAACCTTTGGCGACGAAGCCACTTCCGAATCGCCGTTGGCTAGGCCTGATCTTGCTGGGACATGTGCTGTTGGCGGTGTTCTACAGCCTGATAATCCCCCCGTGGGAGGCGCATGACGAATGGGCGCATTTTCGGTACGCAGCGTACGTCGCCGAAAATCTGGCCCTGCCTGATCCAGGGCAACGTCTCACCACCGAATTCCAATTCGACGAAGCCAGTCAGCCGCCTCTCTACTACATCTTGGCCGCGGTCCCCATGTTCGCTGCGGACACGAACGACGGCTATCGTCCTGTGGTGAACCGTTACGCCATCGGCGGAGAGAGGCAAAAAGGCGTCAACCTGGCGCTGCACGATTTCGCAGCCGAGGCCTGGCCCTGGTCTGGAACGCTGCTGGCTCTGCATCTGGGCCGGTGGATTTCTGTTCTGATCAGCACGTTCGGATTGTACGTCACCTATGCGCTGGTGCGTTTGCTCAGCCCTCGGGCGCCGTCCGTCGCCCTCATCGCCACGGGCATCCAGGCGTTTGCGCCGCAATACGTATTCATCAGTTCGGTGATCACCAACGACATTCTGCTCATTGTGCTGGAAACGGTGTTCATTTATCTGGCCCTGCGGCTGTTGATCGTAGGGCCAACGTTGCGGCTAACCGCGCTCTTTGGGCTTGTCACCGCTTTGGCGCTGCTGACCAAATATCTGGCGCTGGCATTGCTGCCGCTGGCGGGGATTGTCCTGGCGTACAGCGCATGGCTGCATCGCAAACAGCCCGGCGTCAAGCGACGTTTTGCGTTCAGTCTTTTGGTGATGATTGGATTCGTTTTGGTGATCGGAGGCGCACTTTTGTTGCGAAACCTGCAACTGACCGGCGCCCTGATTCCGCGCGATCCCGTTTCTCAGGCGGCCATTTTGGCGGGGCTGAGCAAGGATGGTTTCCTGACGCTCGATTGGCGCGCTGTACCGCAAGCGTTTCGCTATGGCTTTGAAACCTATTGGGCTTCTTTTGGATGGGGCAATGTCGGCGCGCCCGACTGGGTTTACGGCGTGTGGCTGGCGGTGTTTTTGGGCGGATTGGTGGGGCTTGTTTTGTGGCTTCGTTCCGATGCAGCCCGGCAAAGTCGGCAAATGGTGGTGGTGGTGCTGTTATTTGTCGTTGCGGTTGTCTCCTTGCCGCTCCTGCGCGAACTCCTGCACGACAGCAGTTTCTTGCGCGGACGTTACATTTTATCCACGCTTCCGCTTGCCGCCTGGGTGATCGCCCAGGGGTGGGAGCAGATCAGCGGTCGGGCCTGGCCCTGGGTGCGGGGCGCGCTGCTTATCTGGCCCGCCGGTTTGACTATTTTCCTGGCGATATTCCTGATCCTGCCAGCTTATGCACCCCCGACCAGTCTCACTGCCGACGCCGTCGAGGCGCTAGGCGAGCCGATCCACGCCAATTTTGGTCACATCGCCGAGCTGATTAGCGCCCGCGTGCAGCCCGATGACGAAGTCATTATCGGCGAGGGCATTGCCGTCACACTCACCTGGCGGGTCCTGGCGAGAACCGCCGAGCCGTACACGCTGGCTATCCACCTGGTGGCGGCGGGAAACCAGAGTTTTGGCAGCATCAACACCTATCCCGGCCACGGCAACGCCGCCACCACGGTTTGGCGTCCGGGAACCATTTTCAGTGAAACTTATACGTTACGGGTCGAACAGGGTGGCGCCACACCCACCCACGGCGAGATCACGGTGAATCTATTCAACAAAACCGATGACGTCAGCATCTATCTTCCGGTGTACAACGCGCAAGGCAATGCCATTGGCGACACCGTGCGTTTTGGCTCTCTACGCATCGATAGCCCTGAAAACGAACCGATCTCTTCCCCCGCCTCCCCGCCTGAGCCCGGCTTGGCCCGCTTTGACGACTTCCTGCTCCTCACCGATGCACGGCTCCCTGATTACGAACAACAGCCGGGGTGGTCTGTTCCCGTCCAGGTGCGATGGCGCGCCTTGCAAGCAGCGCCCAATGATGTCACACTGTCGGTGCAACTCTTGGATGAGGGTGGAAACTGGCTTGCTGGCTCTGATGGCGCGCCCAGTTTTGAGCTCCCTCCGCAGCATTGGCGAGAGGGCGACCGGCTGCACGCCATTCGCTGGTT
>DUEF01000322.1 GCA_011176555.1 Caldilineae bacterium | reverse complement strand
GTGTGCAGCGCACGCAGTACGGAACAGGACCGAGAGTCCTATTTCCCGCTTTTTCGGGAGCTCTTTCGCATGGCTGTTACGCCTATGCGCCGGGAGCAGCTTCAGCACATGCTTCCCGACGTCTGGTTTCGCAGGATTACGCCCCTGCTGCCGGGGGCGGACGCTGAAGCTGTGGGAGGGATCGCGGGCGAGAAGCAATTTTCCTCCGCCATCGGTCGCACCCTGCAAACGCTGGGCCAGATCAAACCCCATCTCCTGATTCTGGAAGACTTGCACTGGACAGACGAGAGCGCGTTGAATTTGTTGGCTGAACTCGCCCCCACGCTGGCCGAGAGCGGCGTGTTGATCATCGGCAGTTTTCGGGCAGAGGAAGCGCGGGCGAATGATTCGCTCTGGCCCGCATTTCAGGCGTTGTTCCTGGCCGACGGCGTCGTTCGCATTCATCTCAGGCCCCTGGATGTCGAGGAAGTGGAAATGCTGATCCGCGAGGCGCTGGGGTTACGCGAGAGCGTGCAACATCTCGCCCGGCGCATCCGGCAGGCGGCGGGAGGCAATCCTCTTTTCTTGCTGGAGACGTTAAGCAATCTTTACGAAACGGGGTTGCTCTATCGCGACCAGTCAGGCGCATGGGCCATGCCCTGGGCCCAGGACGAATACGCCCGGATTCCGATCCCCGAACAGATTTTTCAGGTCATCACCCGACGTTTCGAGAATCTGTCCGCCGAACAGTGGCAGGTGGCGAGTGCGGCCGCGGTGCTGGGGCCTGATTGTGCGTATGCGCTGTTGCGGGCAGTGAGCGGGCTGGAGGATGCAACGGTGCTGACGGCCGTACGGACCCTTATCGAGCGCCGTCTGCTGTTGGAAAGGGAGGCGGGCTATCGTTTCGTCCATGATCAGATTCATACAGTGGCGTACGGCATGATTGAGGAAGCGGAGCGACGGGTGTTGCACGACCGCGCCGCCATCGCCCTGGAATCGACGCATCCCCACCGGGTGGCGGCGTTGGCCCGGCACTGGCAGAAGGCCGAGGTCTGGGAAAAAGCGGCGCGCTATCATCTGCTGGCGGGGCGACGCGCCCGACAGTCGTACGCGAGGCGGGCGGCGCTGACGCATTCGCAGCAGGCTCTGGCGGCGTGGCGGCGGCTCGCTGCGGGCGATGCTGCGTTGCAGTTGGAGATTTTGGAGGAGAAGGCGATGGCCCGGCAAGTGTTGGGACCCTTCGATGTTGCCGAAAGGGAGTTCCAACAAACGCGGCGTCTGGCGCGGCGTCTGGGCGCTGTTCCGACCGAAACACGGGTGCTCAACCAGCTTAGCTATCTCCATTTTCAGCGAGGGGACTACGAGGCCGCACTGAAGAGGGGGCGCGAAGCGCAGGCCACGGCCCAACGCATCGCCCGCAGTGACGCCCGGGAGTCGCTATTGGCCTGGGCGTTTTTGAGTCAGGCCAATGCTCTCCGCAACAGTGGCCATTACGATGAATCCATCATTTGCTACACCCGAGCCGTTGCGGGTTTCGAGAAACGCCATGAACAACGCCACCTGGCGGACGCACTTAATCGTATGGGCTATGCTTTGCAAATGGTGGGGCGGTTCGATGCAGCCCGAGAACAATTGGAACGGGCGCTGGCCCTCCGCCGCCAGACCGGCGATCTGATGGGCGTTTCCTATTCGCTGATCAACCTGTCCGCGCTCGCCAACCGAATGGGGGATTTCAGACAATCGATCCGTCATTGCCAGGAGGCGGAGGCCATTGCGACAGCCATTGCAGATCCTTACGGCCAGGATGCAGCGTTGGGTAACAGGGGCGTCGCTTATCTGGAATTGGGGGATTTCGATCAGGCGCAGTCATTGCTGCAACAAGCCACAGCCATCGGCGAGGCCATCGGGGATCAACCTCTGGTAATGAGTTCGCTGGACGAAATGGGACGGCTGTATTTCAGAACAGGGCGCGTCAGGCAAGCCATCGAGACCTTACGCCAGGCTCTGGCGCACCCCAGCGGTGAAAGAGCCTCCTTTATCTCGATTCACATGCACCTGGCCGAGGCCCTCGCCAGCACAGGGGATGCGGAGCGGGCCTTGCATCATGCACGCATCGCCCTGGCCGAGGCGGAGGAGAGCCGCGGACTGTTCTATCTGGGCGAGGCCGCCCGCGTCTGGGCGCAGATGCTTGCTCAATCGCGGGGAGAGGATGCGACAATTCGTGTCTGGTTCGAGAAGAGCATCCATTTGTTGAAAACGACGCAGGCCCGGGCGGAATGGGCCCGCAGCCTGGAGGCGTATGGGCGTTATCTATCGGCCGGGTCGAACGCGGCCGGGCGGGAGCGGGGCCGGCAGTTGCAGGAACAGGCGCGGGAGAGCTTCCGGGCATTGGGGATGAAGTGGGACCTGGCGCAATCGCTGGCCTTGCCTGCGTCTTCATCCCCCGCGCAGGTGTGGGAGCGGCTGCCGTCGGCACAGACGCGACGGGGTCGTTCCCTCCAGGATTGTGAGCATGTGGATGTGCTGTGGACGCTGCATCGTGCGGACGACGATATGATCCACGCCAAGACCGCGAGGCGACGGCGGATCATCCTGCGTCTGGTCGCAGAGGCCCGCCAGCAGGATGCGAGCCCCACCGTCGCGGCCCTGGCCCGAGCATTGGCCGTCAGCGAGCGCACCATCAAGCGCGACCTGGCGGCTTTGCGCAAAGAGGGTCATCGTGTGAGGTTGTTCGGGAGCAGGTGAGCGGCGGGGGTCAGGGGACGTTTTTTGAGATAGCTGTGAGATAGCGACGGTGTATGGTGGGGTTGTAATGATGACCGACCCCCATTCCCACCGGCACTCTTTCGTCCTGCGCATCTGGAAGTCGGCGGAGCCCCGCCAACGAAGCGCTCCGCTCTGGCGCGGTTGGGTGCAGCACGTCGCCACAGAGGAAAACGCCTACTTCCGCGACATGCCCGCACTCGTCCGCTTCATCGAGAGATGGACGGATGAGATGGAACGAGAGCCGCGAGGGGATGAGGAAGTAAAGTAACTTTTATTCATCCACTGGCCCTTTTCAGGGAGAATTTCCTATGAAAACCCGATTTGTCCTTCTGGTTGCGCTTTTGTTGGCGCTCACGCTGTTCGCATCAGGCGGGACTATCTCGTCTCAGGCGAATGGACCTGACGCCAGCGCCGCCTTTGTTTACATTTCCGAAAGCTCATTTTCCTATCAAGGCTATCTTGAAAAGGAAGGCGACCCCTATGACGGCGCATGCGATTTCCATTTTTCCCTTTGGAATGCTTCCCAGGGCGGGGAGCAGATCGCGCCAGTGGAACAAATAGGAAATGTAACGGTGCGCGAGGGTTATTTTCACGTGTTCCTGGACTTTGGCAAGGAGCCTTTTAGCGAAAACCACCAATGGCTGGAAACCGAGGTGCGCTGCCCGGCCGGGAGCGGCGCTTACACCTTGCTGGGCGACCGGCAAATCATCTTGCAAGCGCCCAAGGCGATTTGGGCCCAGCGCATGAATTGGAAGGGCTTGCAAGAGACGCCCGCGGGCTTCGCCGATGGCGTCGATGATGATACGACTTATGACGCAGGGGCGGGCCTGAACCTGAATGGAACGCGCTTCAGCGCAGACAAAAGCTGGTTCGATGGCCGTTACCAGAGCCGCCCGAGCCGGGTTGTAGTGGTGGCGCAAAAGGGCGGTGATTTCAACGCCATTCAAGCGGCGATCGACAGCATCACCGACGCCAACGCGAAAAATCCCTATCTGGTGTGGGTGGCGCCGGGGAGCTATCAGGAAGAGGTGACGCTAAAGCCTTATGTCATCCTGGAGGGCGCGGGCGAGCGGGCCACGACCATCTCCGCACAAGTTGCCAGCAGCAGCTTGCCGATCACGCAGGCGACCTTACGCGTGGTCGACTATAGCGAGGTGCGGGAATTGACCGTGCTTAACACGGGATCGGGGGACCACAAGGCCGCGCTGTTGGTTGTTTCGGAAGCCGAGGAGATAACGATCCGGCGGGTGACGGCCGGATGTAAGGGCGGAGAGCAGAGTTGTCACGGCATCTATCTGAACGGTGCGACCAACGTGCGCCTGGAAGATGTGACGGCCACGGCCGCCGTCGCGCACGGCAATAGTGTGGGCCTGGGCCTGTTTAACGGGGGCCAGATTCAACTGCAAGGGGGCGACTACAGCGCCTGGGGGGGAGCCGAGGCCCACGGGATCGTCAACCAAGGCGAGATGCGGGCAGCCGAAATCAACGCCTCGGCCAACAACGCTTCATTGCTCAACAGCGCTTACTATCAAGATGGCTACGGCGGCGACGTGCAGGGCGAGTTGCTGGGGGGGACGTTCACCGCGCGGGATGGACAGTACGCCGATGGGATTTACGTCCGCAAGAACGATGCCGCACTGTATGCGGAAGATGTGGTCGCTGTCGGAAAAAACGCATTGTACAGAAACACGGGCCTCGATTGTGATGACGTTCGGGTCACCCTGGTTGGCGGGAGTTTTACGGGCGAAAAAGGGGAGACAGCGGCTGGCATCAGATGTTCTATAAGCAGTCTGGAGGCGCGTGATGTCAAAGCGGAGGGCGTTGATGGGCGGATTCATAGTTATGGATTAGCTCTGGATGGCGGCGATTCCACGTTATACGCCGGCGTGTTTCTGGCCAGGGGCGCGCTTCTGGCACAGAGTGAAACGGGTGATGCTATTGTTCCCACCGGTGGGCCGGAGCCGGACCCCAAGGCCGTGGGGCTGGTCCTGACGGGCGACATCACGACTCGATTGGAAACCCATGATGTCACAGCCATGGGCAGGGGCGCAGATATAAATGTGGGACTGGAAACCAGAGGCGACGGACTAATCTTGTTCTACGGCGGTCTGCTGAAGGGATTGGATTATTCGGTGAAAAGGCAAGGCAGCGATCTTACGCTGATGCACACGCGCCTGGAGGGGGGCGAGGTGTTCGACGCCTGCGTCCGTTGTGTGCTCGTCTCGCGCGGGACTACGGTCAGCACCGATGGCCACACCTGCCCATGAACAACAAAAATCTCCACTCAATACACAATCATTCAACAGAAGCCAGGAGGCATCTCATGAACAAACAAACCATCATCCTTGTTGTTGCGCTTATGGCGCTGGCATTGGTCCTGACCGGTGCAGCGGCCCTCGCCCAGGGGGGTGACTCTGTCGATGCGCCGGCAGCGCCCGACACCGTTCTCGGCTCGTCCTTCACCTATCAGGGCAATTTGACTCATAACAGCGCTTCCGCCAATGGCCAATTCGACTTTCGGTTCCGCCTTTACGACAAAGACAGCGGGGGTTCGCAATTGGGGACGACCCTTTATCGGTCTAATGTCCCGGTCACCGGCGGACAATTCGTCACAACTCTGGATTTCGGACGACACCCCTTGGGCAGGCTCACATGGCTGGAAGTGAGCGTGCGTCCTCACTCTCTGCAGGCTCAGGGTGCAGACGACACCTACGTCAAGCTCTCGCCCCGACAGCCTATCCGGCCAGCCCCTGTAGCCCTGGGCTTGCCCGGCCCTTTTTACAGCATTGAGCAAAATGCCAGCCCGAACTATCATGGCGGCTATGGCAACAACGGGTTTGCTGACGGCGTGGTAGGGGCTGTCATCAGCGGCGGGGGGAAGTATGCTATGGCGAATCGAGTCAACGCCAGTTACAGCGTGGTGTCAGGTGGCGCTGGCAACCAGGCCGGGCATGACGCCAACGACACCTACGCCACGGTAGGCGGGGGCAAGGGAAATCTTGCCACCGGACAGTACGCCACCGTGGGCGGCGGCGAGAAGAACGTCGCCAGCGGCGCAGGGGCCACCGTATGCGGCGGCGGCATCAGTGGAGAATCCACCACCGGAAATGTCGCCACCGGCGATTTCAGCACCGTCTGCGGAGGCGGTTTGAATAGCGCCACCGCGTCAGATGCCACTGTCGCGGGCGGCTATGATAATCATGCAACATTCCGATATACTGCGGTGGGCGGCGGCGAGAAGAATTACGCCACCGGATACGGCAATGTGGTGGCTGGCGGCAGCAAAAACCAGGCCCAGGGCTCGTGGAACGCCACGATAGGCGGCGGCGCCAACAATCTGGCCAGCGGCGCTGAATCAACCATCCCTGGCGGTTCGGCCAACGTGGCCCAGGGAGAGCGCAGCTTTGCGGCCGGACATCAGGCCAAGGCCCTGCACGACGGCAGTTTCGTCTGGGGCGACGCCAATGACAAGGACATCAAAAGCGTCAGGAAGAATCAATGGTTAGCTCGGGCCAGCGGCGGCGTCACCTTTTACACGAACAGCATTCACACCAGTGGCGTGTATGTAGCCCCACATGGTAGCTCCTGGAATAACCTCAGCGACCGCAACGCCAAGGAGAATTTTACGCCGGTGGATAGTCGTACCCTGCTGGAAAGGCTTGACGCCATCGAGATCAGCACCTGGAACTACAAGGCCCAGGACGCTGATATTCGTCACATCGGGCCTATGGCTCAAGACTTCAACGCCCTGCTCCCCGATCTGGGTGGCGAGGGCGAGACCTATATCAATGCCATGGATGCGGATGGCGTGTCCCTGGCTGCTATCCAGGCGTTGTATCGCCAAAATCAGGAGCAAGCGCAGCAGATTGAGACGCTGCAAGCGGAAAACGCCGAACTTCATCAACAACTGGCCGAGATCGCCGTACGGCTGAGTGCGCTGGAAGCAGCAGGAGGAAAACGATGAACAAAAGTATTCTGGCAGTCGCCCTGATTTTGGGCCTCATCCTGCTGTTCGTCAGCGCTACGCTGGCGGGAGCTACTGGCGGCTATGGCCTGGATTGGTGGGTCATCGCCAGCGGCGGCCACAGCGAGGGCGGCGGTTATGGGCTGGATAGCGCCATCGGCCAACCTCTGGCAGGCCTCAGCAGCGGTGGGAGCTATGGACTCTGTGCGGGATACCTGTGCGGAGCCGCAGGCGCCGAATCGCCGGTGTATCTGCCCCTCCTCCTGCTTTCGGAGTAGCATCTTCCTGTCCTTCGGAAGTACGGCGTATCTGAGAATTAAGACGCCCCCTGTATCTGCACCGGCAAAGGTAGATACAGGGGGCGTCTTTGCCCTATCCTGGCCAGGGAGAGTTTCGTCGTTTATGGCGATTGGGGCTCGCCGGTCAGACCTGGATCGGGCCAGTGGGACGCGTTCGCCGTCAGCATCAATGCCGGCCCGCCTCTCACCGAGCACCTCCACATGCCGCTCATGTTGCGGTGAAATTTCTGAAGGCCCGCTGAGTGACGCCCGCCGGAGTGGACAGCACTACCGCGTTTTGATTTGACACGGACATCAGCCCTGGGTATAATACACTTCGCTTTTGAACATTAACAGCTAACACGGCATCGTCCGAAATAAGTGGAGAACCGCCGCTGCCAGTATCGACTTCATGTTGTCATTGGTAGAGGAACTTCCCGACTCCCGGCCATCGATTGCGATGGCAAGGTTGCCTCACGAAACAGCAAGTGAGGGCGCCAGACCAGCAATGGCCTGGTGACTACAACCGCAACAGAGAGTAGTCCCGCCAGCGGCCCTGGCATCCGACCAGGGTGCGGGTAAGGGCTGAAAGGGTGGGGTAAGAGCCCACCAGCGGTCGTAGAGATACGTCCGGCTAGGCGAGCGTGCAACCGGGAGCAAGGCGAGTGGGTCAGGCTGGCGTGATACACACTGGTTTGATCTCGTCGCAGTGACTGCCGGTGAGGCCGGATAACACCCGGCAAACCAGGCGTCACCACGCCGATTCATCGGTGTGAGACAGATGGCGGTAGCAGACAAAAACGTCTGTAACAGAATCGGGGGTACATCCACTTTTTCATTTGTCGCCGACAAGTAGACCAACACCTTGCCGACGTGGCGGAAATGGCAGACGCGACAGACTTAGGATCTGTTGACCGACAGGTCGTGGAGGTTCGAGTCCTCTCGTCGGCACCAGCAGGCGAGCGCCCAACGCGGGCCCGTGGCCTAGTGGGAAGGCGCCTCCTTTGCACGGAGGAGATCGTCGGTTCGAATCCGACCGGGTCCACCTTTGCAAGCGTACCAGTTCGTGTTAGTATAAGATTTATTTTGCGGGCGTAGTTCAGCGGTAGAACGTCTCCTTGCCAAGGAGAAGGTCGTGAGTTCGAATCTCATCGCCCGCTCTTATCACCGCAAGAGGGTTGAAACAAGTGCTGACCCTCTTGTTTCTTTGCCGAGGTAGCTCAGTTGGTAGAGCACGCGACTGAAAATTGCGGTGTCGGCAGTTCAAGTCTGCCCCTCGGCACCTTTTTCTCTCTTTTGGCGGGTCGTCTAATTGGCAGGACTGCGGCCTTTGGAGCCGCCTGTCGGGGTTCGAGTCCCTGCCCGCCAGCTACAAGATGCGAAATTAGAACGGCCATTGGGCAAAGCATCTTCTACGTGGTGGCCATAGCTCAATAGGTAGAGCACCTGGTTGTGGCCCAGGAGGTTACGGGTTCAAGCCCCGTTGGTCACCCTTTGTTTGTCGGGATACAAAATGCCCCTTTTTGAGGGGTTATTTTGTGCCCCAAGTTGCTTCAGGTTTTCCAACAACGCTTTGACTTGTTCTGGCGTCGTTGCCGTGTCTCTGTTTACTTGTGGCGTCGCATGGCTTTCTGCATCAAACCGTGTGACGGCATCGATGGGTAGTGCTAAAATATTTGGAAGAACCTTATTCATCCCCTAGCCCACTGCATGCACCGTCTCGCTTTGCCCTCCCTGCTGATTTTTTTGCTGCTGCTCGCGGCCTGCGCTGGTGTTTCATCGCCGGCAGCGCCGATCGAGGTGATCACGCCGCCAGTGACGACGCCGGAGCCCGCTGCAACCTCCACGCCGATCCGTGCCGCCGCAACGCCCGAAATGCTCGGCGAAACGCCTGAAACGCCAGGGCCAACACCTCTTCCCATTGCCACATCTGCGCCTGAGCCGACGCCTATTCCCAGCATCTTTCCACCATCCATCTCGCTCGAACCCTTTGTTTCCGTCCCCCGCCAGATCACCTATCTCACCCATGCTGGCGACGGCAGCGGTCGCATCTTTCTGGTCGAGAAAACAGGGCGGGTGAGCATCATCGCCGATGGTCGGGTTCTGGACAATCCCTTCCTTGACATCTCCGACGTGGTGGCGTCCAAATCATCGGAACAGGGTTTGCTCAGCATCGCCTTCGCTCCGGATTACGAGCAAAATGGTGAATTCTACGTCAACTACACCAGCCGCACCGGTGACGGCGACACGACCATCGCCCGTTACCGGGTGTCGGATGATCCGAACGTGGCCGACACGTCGTCAGGGCAAGTGATCCTCACCATCGATCAGCCCGCGGCCAACCACAACGGCGGCCAACTCCAATTCGGCCCTGATGGCTATCTCTATATCGGCACAGGCGATGGCGGCAACGCCAACGATCCCTGGGATAATGCCGAAAATCTGGGCGCGTTACTGGGCAAAATGCTACGCATTGTCGTGTCCGGGCAGGAAGCTTACGCCATCCCCCACGACAACCCTTTCATCGAACGAAACGATGTCCGCGCTGAGATCTGGGCCTACGGATTGCGCAACCCCTGGCGTTTTTCTTTCGACCGCCTCATTGGCGACCTGTACATCGCCGATGTCGGCCAAAACAAGTGGGAGGAAGTCGATTATCAGCCAGCGCAGAGCTCGGGGGGCGAGCACTACGGCTGGGACACCACCGAGGGAACGCATTGCTTCGAACCGGCTGATGGATGTGATACGGCAGGGATCACCATGCCTGTGGTCGAGTATGGCCACGATCAGGGTTGCTCGATCACCGGCGGCTACATCTACCGGGGACAGGATTATCCGCAATTGACGGGTGTTTACTTTTATGCGGATTATTGCACTGGTTTCGTATGGGCTTTGCGGCGGGGTGATGACGGCGGTTGGCGAAATGCAAGGGTCTTTGCCAGTGATCTAAACATCGCTTCGTTTGGCGAGGACGAAATGGGTGAGCTGTATGTTTTGGATCTGGGCGGCGCCGTGCATCGTTTGGCGGCGGTCAATGATCAGTGATGGAGGATTTTGATCTTTCTGATGGGATCGGGTATAGTTAGTAATTGTCACAGCGGTGGCGTGACTTCAAACTGACAAAGACTCGATGAGACTGTCAGCCGCGGTCTTCCTCCGTAAGTGGATGCACCAACTATTTTTTGTAAGACGCTGAATGTTCTGAATGCAGGATCAAGAATGCCGCCCGGAATGAACAGGTCTCGGGCGTTTTTTTGTGTCTCTGAGACAGACTATCTATGCGTCGCCCCCTGTCTCAAAAGGAGATGAAACACCATGTCACAACGTGAAACCGGAATCGTCAAGTGGTTCAACGACTCGAAAGGCTACGGCTTTATCGAGCGCGACAGCGGCCAGGCTGATGTTTTTGTACATTTCTCAGCCATCCAATCTGAAGGCTTTCGCAGCCTGAGCGAAGGCCAACGAGTCGAATTCGGCGTAGCCGAAGGCCCCAAAGGCCAGCAAGCCGTCGACGTCGTCAAGGCCTAAGTTTTCAAGTGATGGCAAATCCGGATACCACAGTGGCCGATGGCGTTGTCGTGAGTCTTCACTACACGCTTCGTTCGGCCGACAGTGAAATCATTGACTCATCTGTAGAGGTGGGTCCGTTGGTTATCCTTCAGGGCTATGAAGAGGTCATTCCCGGCCTGGAAAACGCCCTGTACGGTATGACCGTTGGCGACGAGAAGGACGTTATCGTGGAACCTGCCGCCGGTTATGGCGAGCGCGACGATACGGCCTATGAAGTCCTCTCGCTTGACCTCTTCCCCGAGGGTATGGAATTGGAGCCTGGCATGGAATTGGATCTTTACGACCAAGAAACCCAGCAAGAATTCCTGGCCTGGGTGGCGGAAGTCAACGACGAGAACGTCGTTTTGGACTTCAATCATCCTCTGGCAGGCGAGACGCTGTAT
>DUEF01000321.1 GCA_011176555.1 Caldilineae bacterium | reverse complement strand
TCTCGGTCCCGCCCGAGGTCATGTTCCCGACCGTTTGCTCATCCCCGCCCAGCAGCCCCGCGGCCATAGCGATCACCTCGGTCTCGAAACGGCGCAGGCTGGGGAAGGCGCCCGGGTTCAGGGCGTTCTCGGAGAAAAACATCAGGTAGGCCGCTTTCGAGACCTCGGCCACATCCTCGCCCGCCTGAAACACCAGGCTGAAGGCTTTGCCTTCCCGCCAGTTCACATCCTGGTCGCGGGCGGCCTGCATTTTGGCCAGGAGATCGGCTTTGGCCTGGCCGTGTTGGGGAAGTTGGGTGCTTATTTTGGACATGAAACGTTCCTCGATGATCGGTAACGAATGATACCAGTCTACCCCTTCATGTCCAATCGCTCCAAAAACATACGCACTGCGGTAATTCTTGTGAACACGGATACGGGAACAGGGATTTTTCTCTCTTTGATTTTATCCGTGTTTCTCCCATCCGCGTCAACAAAGTTTTTCGGTCGCGGCTACGCCGCCTCGCGTTCTCACAGCACATGCAATCGCACGAAAGGCACATGCTCCCGCGCCGCGGCCCGGTAGCCCTCCTCGCTGCCATCCACTTCAAGCCCGATCATTTTGGACAGGTTTTTGGCGGCTTTGGGATATTTGCGCGCGTATTGCACCATCGCCTCGCCCGATTCCTCCGGCGAGAGCGCTTCGGCTCGGGCCGCCATCTTTTTGTTCCCCACCTGGATCGTGACCTCGGGCGTCTTGAGGATGTTGCGGTACCAGTCGGCTTTCGGGCCGAAGCCGGAGGCGACCAGGTAAGTGTTGGCGTCCGCGTCGTAGTCGTCGATCTCGATTACGGCCTGGCGGGGCAGGCCCGACTTGCGGCCGGTGTGGGTCAGCAGCAGAAAACGCCTGCCCAGCAAAGCGCCCAGATGCAATTTGTACAGCCAGATCGGCGCGCGCCACAGCAAGCGCTGAAAACCGCGGGGCGGATGGCGTTGGGTTGATTGTTCGGGCATGGAAAGACTCCTGGGTTTTTGGTATTGGGTATTGGATATTGGCCGCGATCAGTCACTAACGATTGTTCCCAGACTGCGCTGGGAAAATGACGCCCTCACGGACAGATCACTCTGATAGGGAAAAACGCTGATTTTTTCTACTTTTCTATCTGAGTTTCTCCCTATCTGAGTATTTCTGATTGACCGTTCATTAGCTACAAAGTTTTGTCGATGTGTGCGCCATTAACGCCTAACGTTTGGGAATGAAGAAACCCACCCGTTGCTTGTATTCCACATAATCCTGCCCGAAACGCAGCACCAGGTCTTTCTCCTCGGCGCGGCACATCAGGTAGTAGATGGGTAGCCAGATGAGCGAGTACAGCGCCAGGAAAGGAGAATTGAGCAGGAAAGCGCCGCCCAGCCAGGTCACGCTTTCGCCGACGGCCTGGGGATGGCGCATTTTCTCGTAGATGCCGCCGTACATTTCATGGTCGGGGCTGGGCTTGAGCGTCTCTTTTCCCGCGTCTTTGCTGCCGCGGATGAGCAGATACATGGCCGGGATCAGGATCAGGAGGCCGAGGACGATGGAAACAGGCCAGGGCCAGGCAAAATGCTCGGGCAGAGGCAAGGGCAGGGGATAGAAATAGTAGATGATGTAGTTGATCACCGTGATCGTCATAAAAATGATGGCGATGGTGCGGTAACGGGCGCATTTCTGCCACGCCGCTTCGCCGATCTTGCGCTCCAGCGCCACCGGTTGCACGCTTTTGATGTAGAGATAGCCGGTGAGAAAGGTGGCGATCACGAGCACGATGAAGTTGAGCCAGGCGATCACGATGAGCCTCCGGGAAGAGTTTGTCGGCCCAAATAGCCGATGAGCAGCAGGCCGACGAGGAGAATGGCTATCAGCATATCAGCGCCGCTGACAGGCAAGAGAAAAGGACTGAAGATCATGACGGCGCCGGTGACGAAAACCGCCATCCACCAACCCCACAACCGATTCCGCCACAGGCCAACGCCCGAGGCCAGATGCAGGATGGTGAAGAACAGGAAGGACGGCAGAAACCAGATCGGTTGCGTTTCCATCAGGCGCTGGATTTCGCCGAAGGCGAAGGTCGGGTAGACGTTGGGCGCCAGCTTCAGTTGCATGGCGATCACCGTGAGGCTGTCGATGACCTCGATAGCGCCGTAAAGCAACAGGATGATGGCGGCCCAGCGGATGAGCCTGTTGGGCTTGTTGGCGTTTTGTGAGGACGACGGCGAAATTGGCGTCATGGCATTTCCTCCTGACAGCGCAAAAACTGGATAGCAGACAGTAAACCGACCAGTCAGTCTACTTGCTATCTTACACCTGATTTTGCAGGTTGTCAAGACATTTTTCGTCCGATTGGGGGATCCTCACAATAACACGCCGACCGCGCAGGTGGACGTTCGCCGAAACGCCCCAGCACCTGAATTCATTCGGCTAGCGCAGGGCGCGTTTCCATGAAAAAACGACATGAATGTAGACGCCGCAAAGCAATAGCCGTGACTGCGGAAATGGGCTATAATACGGCTATTGAGACAGATCACAAAGCCCTGTTTTCCCAGAGGGAATGTGTCGCCCTAACAGCAGACCCAGGAGCGCACCATGAAATACCAAAAACACCATGTCAAATGGCACGAAATGAGCAACGGCCAACGAATGGCCGTCCTGCTCGCCGCCGTCGTGCAGATAGCGCTGCTCTTCGCCGCCCTACGAGACATCAGGCATCGCGACGAAGGGGAACTGCGCGGTGGCAAGGCGCTGTGGACGGCCATTTCGTTCATCAACTTCGTTGGCCCAATCACCTATTTCGCCCTGGGGCGTAAACCGCAGGGCGAAATGTTCCAGCTCAATGGCGAATAATTCGTAACTTGACTTGAAGTCAGCGCAGGATGCTGGGGAGGAAAACCTTCCCGGCCGGTCGATACAACACCGAGAGCCCCGTTGTCGTGCCTGCGCTCATGTTGGGGATGGTGTTGTACCTGGCGGTCGTGCTGGTCGTGCGCAAACCATAGCCCGGGGCCAGAGGAAACGATAGCTGCGCAGTCCAATTGCCGCTACTGTCCGCTGTCGTCACCACCGTGAGCGGCTGCGCCTCGACCACGCCATCTGCGTCGTCCAGGAACACCTCGATAACGCATTTGGGGCAGGGGCTGCCAGCGCCGCTGGTTCCGCTCACGGTCAGGCCGTCGATCGCCGTTATCCTGGCGGGCTGGAAATCGACAAACGCATCCGGCAAGCTGGGGCCAAGCTGAATGGCGTCCTCCGCCTTGGGATTGCCCTCAATCTGCGGCCAACTTCCCTGGCGCGTGATGCCATTCCCGCGCAAGGTGTTGGCATCGTACAGCACGCCGTTGAGGGAGATGCCCGAGAGGCCGGGATTCACGATCATATTGTGGAGCACCTGCACGTCCTGCGGGCTGCTGATCAGATAAATGCCTCGCCCACAGACGCCAACTTCTGCGCCATTCTCATCCATGCCGATTACGTTGTATTGAATCGTGTGTTTTGAACCAGCCGAGCGGATCGCATCGGGCTGAGTGGAGATTTGGAAGATCTCCTGGCGCAGACCGGCAAAGACATTCTCCGACACCGTCTGTTTTTCTCCCTCCAGGCTGATCCCGCCCCCGCCCAGCCAATCGACCGTTGTGCAGATCAGGTCGGGATCAGTCTGCTTGCCGGGCACAGTGCCATCGGCGGCGGTTCCGACAAAGTTATGGGCGAAGGCGTTTTGCTCGCCGCGCAATGCCGCGGCCACACCGTCGAAGCCGAGAAAAACGTTGTTCTGCACCACATTATCCTCGACATTGGCGCTGAGCGCGACGCCGGCGCTGCCGCTGCCATCCTCCGGCTCGTCATCGCGCAGGAACACATCCTGGCCATCGTCGGACAAGCCGAACCAGTTGTGCTCCACAAGGTTATCGTTAGAATTGATGATGAGATGGGTCTTGAAGTTTTGAAACGCCAGGCCGCGAATCACATTGCCGTCGTGCGCTCCCGCGTTGTTGACGCCCACGATCAACCCGTCCCTGGCGCCCGTACCGGGGCCGACGATCACGATCTTGGGGCCATCCGCGCGTCCTCCGGGCTGGGTCGAGCCGTCGATGGTGATCTGGCCGCCCTCCAATCGCCTGAAAACCGATGGATCAGAGGTCTTGAGCGGATGGAGCTTCCATATCTTCAGCCCGCCGTCGTACCCTTCTGCGGGCGTGGCGGGGATGTTGAAATTGATCAAGACAGGACGCTCGTTGGCTGGAAGTGAACGCGCCTGAACGATAGCCCGCCGCAACGTGCAGGGCGTTGCGGTCGAACACTTCTTGCTCTTGCTGTTGTCGGGATCCGTGCCGCTATCGACCGTAATGGTCGTGACCGGATTGTCCATGCCACCGAATGGCGCGCGATCAGCGCTTGCCCCAGCCGAGACGCCCGGAGCCAGCAAAACGAACAAGAACGCCACCACGGCTACAGCAGCCAATACCGGCCAAAAGTGCGCTAAAGAGAACCTGCTTTTCATGAAACTACCTCCTTACTTATGCTATGGTTGGGTCAGTCACCCTGCCC
>DUEF01000320.1 GCA_011176555.1 Caldilineae bacterium | reverse complement strand
TGACAGTGGCGGTGGGGGAAACATCCGCGGTGGGGGTGGGAGAGGGCAGGGTGTTGCCCACCAGCACCCGTTGCGTGGTGAATTCGTCGTAATTGCCATCTCTTCTGACCACACGCAGCCGCAGGGTGTAAGTGCCATCCTGCACCGTGCCGGTGTTCCACACGCCCAGCACGCCATTGGTCACCGGTGACTCGCTGACGGTGATGTTGAAGTAGTTTCGTGTGCCAAAAGGCGCGGCCGCCAGCTCGTATTTCCAGAAATCGGCGTGGGCGGCGGTTCCCCGGATCTCGATGACGCCGCGCACGACCTCGGTTTCTGGCGGGTAGCTGATGCCGGAGCCCTGAGCGAAGACGAAAGAGCGTCCGACGCCGAGCAGCGTCAGTGCGATCAGGAGCAGAAGTAAGCGTTTGAGCAAGACGGATTTCATCATCAGCGATCAGACGGGAAACAAAACCGCAGGTGGGAGCAAGATAAAAAGGCGAATAAGGGCACAATCATCTAGTTTATCATAGCCGTTGATGCAGCGACAAAAGAAAAGGCCATCTTTCAGTGAAGACGGCCCGCTCGGTGGATGTTGGGTATTGGATAGTGGGTATTTCCGGCAAGTTTGAGGCAATGCCGAATATCCAATACCGCCTACCCCATACCCAATATCCAATATCTGATTTTACACTTCGAAGGTCCATTCCCCTCCCCGCATAACCGGCTCGGCCACGCCGTCCGCGCGGATGCCATCCACATCCATTTCGGCGGAGCCGATCATGAAATCAACGTGGATCAGGCTGTGGTTGGCGCCTGCCGCCGCCAGCTCCTCGGTTGTCATATCCGCCGAACCGGCCAGCGTATCGGCATAAGCCCGACCCAGGGCGATGTGCGAGGAGGCGTTTTCGTCGAACAGCGTGTGGTAGAAAAGACGCCCCGACTGGGCGATGGGCGAACTCTGTGGCGTCAGCGCCATTTCGCCCAGGCGGGCGGCGCCCTCGTCGTTTTCGATCATCCTGCGCAACACCGTTTCACCGACCCCAGCCTGCAAGTCCACCACCCGACCATCTTTGAATGTCATGCTGAAGTCGTCGATGAGCGCCCCGCCGTAGCTCAGGGGTAAAGTCGCTCGCACCACGCCTTCGACTCTGTCCTTGTGTGGCATGGTGAAAACCTCTTCGGTGGGGATGTTGGCGGTGAAAGGCACGCCCGCCTTGCTCACGCCGGCCCCGCCCTTCCAGATGTGGCCAGCGGGCAGCCCCACGGTGAGGTCTGTGCCGGGACCGGTGAGATGTAGGGCGGTGTATTGCTTTTCGTTCATGTAAGCGCTGTGGGCCGCAAGATTAGCAAGATGCGCTTGCCACGCCGCCACTGGATCCGGTTCATTGATGCGGCAGATGTCGAAGACGAGTTCCCAAAGGCTGGCGAGCGCCTGATCGACCGGTAATTCCGGGAAAACTTTGCGGGCCCAGGCTTTGGTGGGCGCGCCGATCACCAACCAGTTGATCTCGCCTTTCGTTACATGGGACATCACGGGTTGCAAATGCTGGACATACGTTTTTTGCACTCGCGCCACCCGTTCTTCATCCTGGCCCCGGAACAGGTCGGGATCACCACCTCTGGCCGAGATCAGGGCCCCGCCGTTTTGTACGTGCTCCAACATGCCGTTGATGAGCCATTCGGGGAATTCCTCCAAAGAATCATCGGGCGCATGTTGAATGCGCGCCAATTGCAGTCCGTCATCCAACCACATGGCATCGACCAGCGAGGCGCCAGCGTCGTAAGCTTTGGCGGCGATGGCCTGGACCAGGGGCGCCGCTTCCGGGGGTGTGCGCCAGATCATCAGTCGTTGTCCCGGTTGGACGTTGGCGCCAACATGAACGGCCAGATCAGCGTATTTTTCCAGTTTTCTTTCGAAGTTGTTCGTCATGTAGTCATTCACTCTAAAATGTGCGCAGTGTGCGTTAATCTTTGTAAACACGGATAGGGGAACACGGATTTTTTCGATTTTATCAGTGTTCACTCTATCCGTGGTTACAATTCTTTTGGTTGTGGCTACGCCACCTTATGCGTCGCGTGTTCTTTCAGTCACCAACCAGACGGAACACGCAACACGAATCACGCTTCTTCGGCGTTAGCCCATCTCAGCGAGACGCTTTTCCCACTTGCCGACCAGACGGTCGTAGGTGGATTCGCTGATTTCACCGTTGGCCAGGCGCATGTCGAGGCTGTCGATCAGCGCCGTGATCTCGGCTTTGGTCGTGGGGGCGGCAGCCTGAGGGGCAGCCGCGGGCTGCTGGGGCTGCATGGCCGGTTGCATGGCCTGGGCGATCATGCCTCCCAAGCCCGCACCCATGCCGATGCCCGCGCCGAGCCCGAGTCCAGCGGTCATGCCTTCTCCCGCACCGCCGCCTGAACCCGAGGCAGCCGCGGCGTCACCGAGCGCACGCGCCGCCTTGAAGCGGAGATAGGCGTTCATGTCACCGATGGCGCCCATGGCCGCGCGCTCGTCGATCGCTTTCTGCGTTTCCTCGGTGGTGCTGATGCTCTGCACGAACAGTTGCTTGATGATGATCCCCGATTGCTCGAACGATTCCGAAAGCTTCGCTTTGAGGGCGACGCCCAGTTCATCCACCAGGGCGGGGAGGTCGAAGAGACCGGCCTGAGTCTCACCCAGCAGGTCGGTGAATCCGGCCACGATTTGCCCGCGCAACCAGTCGGTGATCTCGCGGGTGCTATACAGCCCGCGCTGGCCGACGATCTGCGCCACAAAGCGCTGAGCGTCCGCCACTTTCATCGAATACGAGCCGTTGGCGCGCAGCCGCACCATGCCCAAGTCTTTGTCGCGCAGGGCCACCGGTTGCGGCGTCCCCCATTTCAGATCGAGCATATCGACCATGTTGACGAAATAAACCGAGGCTTTGAAAGGCGATTCGCCGCTAAAGGCCATGCCCAGCAAATTGATGAGCAGGGGGACATTGGCTGTAGTGAGGGTGTGACGTCCTGCGCTGAACGTGTCCAGGGCTTTGCCGTCACGGAAGAAAACAGCATTCTGGCTCTCTCCCACCACCAGTTGTGAACCCAGGCGGATGTCGCCCCACCCCTGTTGGGGAACCCGCAGCACCAGCTCGTCAGGACGCTGGTCTGGCGCTTGGATAATATCGAGTATGCGTGGCATCGTGGTGTCTCCTGGTAAGTGTTGGTTGGAATTAGGGAATTGGTAAACCTGTAGACCGTGAGTTTGCCGTAGACTTCGGGTCGGAGCTATATCCTGGTTTACCGGTCTATTGCTCTGCTAAGTAGCTGATGACCTGCTCGCGCTGATCGAATTGTTCGTGCAGCAGGACAAGATCATCCATGAGCGCGCTTAAGGTGTCGTCAAATGCTTCATCGTCTTGCGTGGTTGCAGCAAGTGTGTCGACCCGTTCGCCGATGATGGTGATCTGGTCAGCCATCTGCTGGTCGAAATCGATTAACTGGTCGAGTTCTTCCTCGCGGATTTCTTGGGCGTCATAAAAGGGCGCATAGCCGTAAGCCGCCGTACGGATGCGGTCAATCAGCAATTGCAATCGCCCCACCACCCGTTCCATCTCGGGCAGGACGTGCAAACGCCCGGCCATCGTCATGTCGCGTTGCAATCCGGTTAGTTTGCGCCGGTCGTTTTCGAGGATGTTGGCGATGCGTTGGCGCAGTTTTTTGTCGGCGTCACGGCGCAGTTCTTTGTTTCGGTAATCACTGATGACAGGCAGACCGCTGATCATACCTTCCACTTGGGTCATGCCCTCTTTTGCTTGATCGTATAGATCCATCAAAACCTCCTGTTGTGAGGGATATTGGGTATTGGATATTCTTACTGGCGCATGTAAATGCCCAATAGCCAATCCCCATTCGGTGGTCAATCAAGATGCAGGAAGACCTCAGCGCCACAGTATGGGCATACGATCACACCTTTGCCGGCCAAGGTGAGTTCGCCGCCGCAATTGGGGCAGAGATGGTCTTTCTTGAGTTGCGACGCCTCTTTGGAGTAGAGAATGCCGTCGTTCCAATTGACGGCGCCGGTGAAGAGCTGTTTGCCCACCAGATCACGCACGATGTCCTCCACCTCGCTTCGAGTGAGGCTCAGTTCCAGAGCCACTTCAGCGAAGCTGACCTTGCCCTGCGTCAGCACCATGTTGAGGAGATCTCGCTCCAATCGGGCTTGACTCATCTTTTCTTCTTCGGCCTGCCCCCGCACCAGCAAATAGACGCCAACCGCGGCGATGGGGACAACGACGAAAAGGAAAACCATAACCAGGCCGAGCATCTGGCCGCCGGCCGTCGCAGATTCTTCGGAAAAAAGCTGGGTTCCCAGCACTGCAACCGCGGCGATGAGGATGAGGATGCTGGCGACAATGAGGATGATACCTGCTAAACGTCCTGTGTTCATAGTATTCGATAGGAGTGAGTGTGTGATGGGCTGGGCCTTTAATCGTTAAGCTTTGATCATTAGTTTTTTTGTCTTTGATCACGATCCTGCCATTAGCCGAAACCGCCGCCGCCGCCGCCACCGCCGCCGCCACCGAAACTCCCTCCACCGCTCCAGCCGCCGCCTGACCAGCCGCCGCTGCCACTGCCGCCACTGGGCTGGGGTTTACTGCGCAGGGTGGAAGATGCGCTGGAAAGCATGGTGGTGAGGCCTGCGCTCATGCCGGCAAGGCCGGCGCTCATGCTGCTGCTGGCGTCGCTCAGGGTGGGGACGCCGGAACCGCCGCCTTCGGCCGGGCGCGGTGCTGGCGCGGCCATGTGCCCGCCCGAGGGAGCGCCGTGTCCGTTGTAATAGGGGCGAGGATAGGGCATAAACCAGGGAGGCGTGGGCGCTGCTTTCACCTTCGACCACTTTTTCAGATAATCTTTCTCCAGACCAAAAGCGATGGCGTAAGGCAGATAGCGGTCGAACAACTCGGTGGCTCGTTCGAGATCAGTGTATTTGTCGATGTCTTCGAGGTAGGTGCGAAAAGCCTCCCAGCGGGCCGCTTCCTCCGCGCCTTTTGCAGTTTTGCGGGGCATGAAGCGTGCTAAAACGATCAAGCCAATGGCGAATAGGCCGGGTCCCAGAGGCACACAGATCGTGAAATCGGTGTAGTTTGCAAGAAGACCGCCAGAAACACACATGAATACAAAGGTGAGGATCAACATGACCACGCCCGCAATAGCCCAGAGCGAGCGAGTCTTCTCCGGGTTGGCTGTGAAAAAGCCTTCATCCACAACCTCTTTATACAGGGCCTTCTGAATTTTGGAGAGATGCTTGTAGAATTTTTCCTTGAGATCGGATAGCTTTCGCTCCTTGTGCGACCCGAACACGGACGACAGAAGCAAACGTTCGTAACGGCGCAAGCTTTTATCTTTGGCGGGTTTGAGCAACTTGTATTTGAAATCGGACTGGCCGCGCCCGAAGATGCCGGTTTTCTCCGGTTCGAGTTCCTCCATGCGCACATAGCCCCGCCTGCCCAGGTCGACGAGTGTGGCCAGGATGTCTTCCATGTCGGCTTTTTCGTCGAGCAGAGTGCCCGCCATGCCCGGTTCCAGATTCGAGGGGGGCTCTGGCAGGTATTCCGCCGCAAAATCGGTGCGGGCGTCGCGGCCACGGATGTACCACACCAGGTACAAAGCCACCGGAGCCATGATCAGCATCATCAAACTGAGAGCGCCCACAAACAAATCCACCACCGGCTTCCATTGTTGTTCGTACTCCGCCTGGGCCTCCAACTCAGCCGCGCGGGCATCTTCGGCCGCCTGCCAGGCCGATGGTGAACCCGCTACGACGCCGGGCGTGAATTGCGCCCGCACCTCGAAGATCTGCCCGGCGGGAATGCGCTCTGTGGCCGTAAGCCGCGCTGTTTGGTCATCCACCAGTTCCATGTCGGCCGAGGTGAAGTAGCTATCCATATTCTGGATCTTGGCCGGGGCTGGAACGTGAATGGTGACGACGCTGCTGTTGACCGGGAAGCTGCGGTCACCGTACACCGCCTGCCACCAGATCTGGTCCCCATCATCGTAATAGCGCAGCCCGCCGTGCACGCGATAGCTGATGACATAGGTGTGCGCCGTGTCTGCGGTTTCCTCGAAATACCAACGAACCACCACACTGGAACCCTCTTGGGAAACGCTGAAAGTGCGGGGCTCTTCCGAATCGCTTTCCTCGTACGGCCCAAACTCATCTTCCACCCGGATATCGCTGATGCTTTCGACTAGCCTGGTGTCGATGCTACGGAAACCATACGTGAACGATCCTTGCGTAAATTGGATTTCTTGCGCTTCGCGCACATCGAAGGTTCCATCCGTATTCACTGTCAGATCAACGTCGAAACGTTCCCAGTAGAGTGATTTGCTCTGGGCGATGGCGCGTCCCGTCACCAAAGCCATCAAAAATAGCATCAGTAATCCCGCTACAAATGGCCAACGCAACGACTTTGTCCGCATCATCTGATTGACTCCACAGCTTTGCTGAATAAGAATGAAAGTGGAATTATTGTAACATACATGTCGGGCGTGGAAAACTCGAACACATCATAATCTATACGAGCCTTGGCGTAGGATGGTTGCGCGCTTTCAGAATCGACTCGTTACCAGGCGAGTGATGATCTCGCACCCCTCTTGTTTCGCCCCGCCCATATGGCTCATCCCGCCGTCAACTCTCCCCGGAGATTGGTTCCCAGCAGCCGTCTGCGCGCCTCATGGTCGATATCCTGGCCCAGCAGGAACATGAGCTTGACCAGGGCGGTATGCGGGGTCATGTCGTAGCCGGAGACGACGCCCGCATCTCGCAAACGGCGTCCGGCAGCGTAGGCGTCGAGGTTGACGCTGCCCCGCAGTTGCTGGGTGATGGCGACGACCAATAAGTCGCGCTGAGCGATGGCCTCGGCCAGCACCTGCACCAAGCCGGGGGTGTTTGATATATTGCCGCTGCCAAAGGTCTCCAGCACCAGGCCTTTGATGGGGGCGTCGATGAGATAGGTTAGCAGGTCGGGGGAGAGGCCAGGTGCGAGTTTGAGCAGGGCTACGTTATCGCCAAGGCGCTGATGGATGGTGAGCCGGTCGGGGTCAGGGGGACGGTGGGGTGCAGGAGGATAGGCGATGCCGGTTCCCACACGGGCCAGGGGCGGGCAATTGGGCGATTCAAAGGCGTCGAAGGCGAAGATGGAGGTTTTGACCGCACGATTGCCCCGGAGCAGGCGGTCGTTGAAGTAGATGCCGACTTCCGCCACCTGGGGGTGGCCGCAGGCCGCCAACTCGACGGCGGTGAGTAGGTTATTGCGGGCATCGTTGCGCACCTCGCCGATGGGGAGCTGGGCGCCGGTGAGGATGACCGGCTTGTTCAGCCCTTCCAGCAGGAACGAAAGTGCGGCCGCTGTGTAGACCATGGTGTCGGTTCCGTGCAGGATGACGAAACCGTCGTAGTTGTCATAATGTTCGGCGATGTGCCGGGCCATGTGCAGCCAGTCGGCCGGCGTCAAGTCCACCGAATCCCGTGGCGGCTCCAACGTGCAGTGGTCGGTTTCGGCCACCAGTTCAAGTTCAGGAATTTGGTCGAGCAAACCCTGGATGCCG